>NZ_JBXAXT010000001.1:0-300000 GCF_056781895.1 Dellaglioa sp. CoH-57-MRSF-22
TGTTCAGTTTTCAAAGATCTACTTGGTTGCTTTTGACAACTTTTATATCATATCAAGGATTTCGTTAATTGTCAAGAACTTTTTTAATTAATTAACTGGTCACATTTGAATTAGTTGTTTACTACTGAAGCAACGTTTATTACTTTACCAAGAATAATCACCTTCGTCAAGCCTTTATTTAAATTAAATCTAAATCAATGAATGTAAACGTGTACATCGTGTTTTATTATTACTTTTACTGCTGAAATAAAAGTAAAAAAAGAGTATTGTCACATAGCGACAATACTCTCATATAATATTATTCATCAAAAATAATCCTATAAAATAATTTAAAAATATTTATTGATTATCATCTGGTCTCATAGTTGGAAATAATAACACATCTCTGATAGATTGTGCATCAGTCATTAACATAACCAACCTATCTATTCCAATTCCTAAACCACCTGTTGGTGGCATACCATATTCGAGTGCTTCAATGAAATCTTCATCGATTCCTTCCGCTTCATCGTTACCATCTTCACGTTCTTCAACTTGGGACTCAAATCGCTCTCTTTGATCAATGGGGTCATTTAACTCAGTAAATGCATTAGCATATTCTGTACCTAAAATATACATTTCAAAACGATCCGTAAATCTTGGATCATCTTCATTTTTCTTTGCTAAAGGCGAAATTTCTAAAGGATGTCCATAAACAAAAGTAGGATCAACAATTGTATCTTCAACAAATTTTTCGAAAAATTCATTAATGATATGGCCAACTTTCCAATATGTTTCATATTTAACATGATGTTCATCTGCCAATTTTTGTGCTTCTTCAACTGACATTTCTTTCCAAAAATCCACTCCAGTTACGGACTTAATAGCATCTACCATATGAACTCTTGCAAATTTTTTATTAAAATCTACTTTTTTTCCATCATATTCAATAATTCCGTCATTTGAAATTACATCTGCGACTGCTTTAAAAATGCCTTCAGTTTCATCCATTACATCATGGAAGTCATAGTATGCAACGTACGTTTCAAGCATTGTAAACTCAGGATTATGTTTTGTATCAATTCCTTCATTACGGAACACTCGACCAATTTCGTATACTTTTTCCATTCCACCAACGATAAGTCGTTTTAAATGTAATTCTAGTGCAATTCTCAAGTATAGTTCAATATCTAACGCATTATGATGTGTTGTAAATGGTTTAGCTGATGCTCCACCTGCTTGGTTATGCAGTACTGGCGTTTCAACCTCAATATATCCATTACCATCTAAATAACGTCTTACAGCTGAAATAATTTGACTACGTTTCATAAATCGATCAAAGCTTTCACGATTTGTGATTAAATCAAGATATCTTTGTCTATAGATTTGTTCTACATTTTGCAAACCATGAAATTTATCTGGTAATGGTCGTAATGCTTTTGATAGGAAAGTAACTTCTGTTGGGCGAATCGTTAATTCACCCATATCTGTTTTCATAACATCACCTGTTATACCAACAAAATCACCAATATCTGAACGTTTAAAGATATGATATGTATCTTCACCTACAACATCTTTACGGACATATAATTGTAAACGTCCATCTTTATCCTGAATATCAGCGAAACTCACTTTACCTTTACCACGTTTAGACATTAATCTACCTGCGATAGTAGCTTGGATATCCATACCATCAAGTTCTTCTTTAGTTAATGCATCATACTTATCATGTAATGCTTTAGTCATGTCTTTACGTTCAAAGCGGTGTCCAAATGGATCGACCCCTGCTTCGCGAAGTTCAACAACTTTTTCACGACGTACCTTTAATTGATCATTCATACTTTGTTCTTGCTTTACCATATTATATCCCTCACTTAATTACATATTTCACTTACTATCATGCCAATTAACCCAATAAAATGCAACTAATTCTATGCTTCTTTTTGCATTAATTTGAATTCACGTTCTTTTGTATCTTCTAAAAATTTATCAAATATCGTTATCATAGTAGCTTCTGAATTTGCTTCATTCAATGCTGCTTTAGCACGAGCTGAACGCGAAATACCTTTTAAGTAGTATGCTGCTTGACTTCTGAATTCTTTAGGTCCAATAACCTCACCCTTTATCTGGCAAAGTGCGTGCAAGTGTTCTTTAGCAACTAAAATTTTATCAGATGCTGAAGGTTCAGCAATGAGTTCACCTGTTTCAAGGTACGTTGCTGTCTGCCTAATCATCCACGGATTTCCTAATGCAGCACGGCCTATCATAACAGCGTCGGCACCGACTTCATCTAACATCTTCTTTGCATCTTGTGGCGTTTTAATATCACCATTACCCATAAAAGGAATTGTTTTTAAATTACTTTTAACTTCATGTAAAATATTCCAATCTGCTTTACCATTATACAACTGGAAACGTGTTCTTCCGTGCATTGCAAGTGCAGCTGCACCACCTTGTTCAGCAGCTAAGGCATTTTCAACTGCTAAAATATGATCTTCGTCCCAGCCTGTTCTCATTTTAACTGTTACCGGAATTGACAGCTCATTAGTAACCGCATCAACCATTTCGTATACTTTATCTGGATCAAGCAACCAACGTGCGCCTGCGTCTGTTTTTGTTACTTTAGGTACAGGGCAACCCATATTAATATCGACTATGTCGGCTGACGTGTGTTCTTCAACAAACTTAGCAGCAGCAACCAATGTTTCCTTATCTCCGCCAAAAATTTGAACGCTAACTGGATGTTCTCTTGGATCTACAAACAACATGCTCAACGTTTTTTTATTTCTAAATTGGATTCCTTTATCAGAAATCATTTCACAAACTACTAATCCAGCACCAAAATCCTTACAAATCATTCTGAATGCCGCATTTGTTACACCTGCCATAGGTGCAACAACTACTTGATTAGGAATTAATATATCGCCAATTTTCCATTCCATTCTATTCACCTCATCGTTTTTTACACTTACTATTGTTTAGTATCATAACACAAATCATATATTGATAAAATTTATTTAGCTGAACCCTCTAATAATTTCATTAATTCATTTTCAGAATATTGATATCGATTTCCACAAAAACGACAAACAGCTTCGGCACCATGATCCAATTCGATCATTTCAGTGATATCGCTTTTTGGCAAACTAGCTAATGAACCGTAAAATTTATCTTTTGAACAATCACATTCGAACGCAACTGGCATTGTATCCAAGATATTAACATTTTCTTTACCAAACATCAGATATATAATATCTTCTGGCGTTTTACCATCTCTTAGCAATTCTGAAATCATAGGCATTTCTGCTAATTTTTTTTCTAAATTATCGATAACTTCATCAGTTGCGCCAGGCATTACTTGAATCATAAACCCACCGGCCACTTCGATTGTATTGTCCGTGTTCACAAATACAGATAATCCAACTGATGATGGAATCTGCTCTGATTTAGCTAAATAGTAAGTAAAGTCTTCGCCAAGTTCACCTGAAACCAATGGGACTTGTCCCGTAAACGGTTCCTTCATACCCATATCTTTTGTTACTGCCATTGATCCAGTTGTTCCAACGGCACCTTTAACATCAATTTTATTTTTTTCATTTAATGGTAAATGAACGTGGGGTTCACTCAGATATCCTTTAACTGTTCCATCAGCGTTACCATCAATTACGATAGCACCAACTGGCCCATCACCATTAATTTTAACGGTCATTTTTTCATCGGCTGACAATGTAGATGTACTTAGTAATAATGTTCCTATTAGGCTCCGCCCAAGTGCAGCTGATGCTGCGCTCCATGTGTCATGTCTCCTTTGTGCTTCAGCAACCGTATTTGTCGCAGTAACAGCATATACTCTTAATTTACCGTCAAAGGCCAAACTTTTTACAAGATAATCTTTCATTCGTTTTCTCCTTAAATAATTCATTTTAGACCAACAAGAACTCCGATAGATAATCCATCGGAGTTCTTAAGTAACGATTATTTATCGTCTTTATTCACTTTGGGGTAAAAAACAACCGTTTTAGATAAATCAACTTCATCTGTTTCTTCAGCTATTTTTTTTGCATCTTTACGTTCTAATTCTTTTTTTGTTGCTTCAAAAGAACCATCTTTTTCACTCGGAAATTCATTTGCATCGTCTTTTTCTGGCATTTTGCCATCTTCGAACAAGCTTAAAATTTCTTTTTCATCAAGTGTTTCAAATTCTAATAACTTATCAGCAATCAATTTATGCTGTTCTCTATGTGCTTCAATAATTTCTTTAGCAAGTTTCATACCTTCTTCAGATAGACGACGAACCTCAGAATCAATAATGTCAGCCGTATTGCTTGAGTAAGCAGCACTTGGTTGACCTGAACCACCAGCGAACATTTGGCTATTGCCTTCTAATTGAACAGGTCCGAGTTTTTCACTCATTCCATATTCAGTAACCATTGAGCGAGCCATTTGTGTTGCTTGTTGGAAATCGTTTGATGCGCCTGAAGATTGTTCATTGTAAACAATTTCTTCAGCTGCACGTCCACCCATTAATCCAGCAATTTGTTCACTCATATCTTTTTTAGACAATAACATTTGATCTTCTTTTGGTAACATGATTGCGTAACCGCCAGCACGACCTCGAGGGACAATTGTTACTTTGTGAACAACTCTAGCATCATTTAGGACTAATCCAACAATTGTATGTCCGGCTTCATGGAATGCAACTGTTTGACGTTCTTTTTCATTAATCGTACGATCACGTTTTGCTGGTCCCGCAATAACACGATCCTCAGCTTCATCCATATCGCTTGCATCAATTTTTGATTTATTACGACGAGCAGCTAATAATGCAGCTTCATTTAAAAGATTTTCTAAATCAGCACCAACAAATCCAGGTGTCTGCTTAGCAATAACTTTTAAATCAACATCAGATGCTAACGGTTTGTTTTTTGCATGAACATTAAGAATAGCCTCACGACCCTTAACATCTGGGCGACCTACTAAAACTTTACGATCAAAACGACCAGGACGTAAAAGTGCTGGATCCAGAACATCCGAACGGTTAGTAGCTGCAATTACAATCACACCTTCTGTACCCGTAAATCCATCCATTTCAACAAGTAATTGGTTCAATGTTTGTTCACGTTCATCATTACCGCCACCTGTACCAGAGCCACGACGACGTCCGACAGCATCAATTTCATCAATAAAGATAATTGATGGTGCAGTTTTCTTAGCATTTTCGAACAAATCACGTACACGACTTGCCCCAACACCGACAAACATTTCTACGAAATCAGAACCGGAAATTGAATAAAATGGTACTTCAGCTTCACCAGCTACTGCTTTTGCGAGTAAAGTTTTACCAGTACCAGGAGGTCCCTCTAGGAGAACACCTGATGGGATTCGAGCGCCTAAATCAGCAAATTTGCGTGGTGATTTTAAGAATTCAACAACTTCAACAAGTTCTTGCTTTTCTTCTTCTGCACCGGCAACATCAGCAAAACGAACTTTATTATCTTTTTTCTCGGAAGGTTTTGTTTTTGATTTACCAAAGTTCATCACCTTACCGCCACCACCGCCACCTTGTCCTGCTTGTCCCATCATAAGATAGAAAAAGCCGACCATTAATACAAGTGGAATAACCGTAATTGCTAATTGCAACCAGATACTATCTGATTGTTCTTCTTTTGTATCCATTTTTGTCTTTGTTGCTTCAGATGATTTCAAAATTTGTGCCATATTTGAATCATTTTGAATAACTGTTGACGTAAAGTTTTTAACTTTTGTTGTTTTCTTTGAAGCTGGAATTAATGAGAACCCAGTATCCTTGCTCTTTTCTGTTTGAGCTTTCTTATAAGTCCCTGTTATTTTGTAGACACCACCTGATGGTTGAATATCAAATGATTTCACTTGGTTTGATTGTAATTTTGAGACAAATTCACTTGATTGAATTTCTTGTGTTTCCGTTTTGCTGTTTCCATCAAAAAAGAAGTACATTACACCCATTATCCCAAGCATGATAACTATGTAAAATAAACTATTTTTAAAAAGTCCATTTTTAGGATTGTTTTTCATATCTACTCTCCTGCCCGTTTTTCTTTATTTTTATTTCAACTATCGTTTGAATAGGATACACTATATCACAATTGACATTCTTTGACCATTATTTTACTCTGTATAAATTTCAGGTTTCAAGACGCCAATATATGGTAAGTTCCTATATTTTTCAGCATAATCTAATCCATAACCAACTACAAATTCATTTGGAACTTCAAATCCTGCATAATCAACGTTAACAGTCACTTTACGACCTTCTGGTTTGTCCAACAACGAACAAACCTTAACAGATTTTACATTTCTATTGTTAAACAGATCGATTAAGTAAGCTAAAGTTTGTCCTGTATCCACGATATCTTCAACAATAATCACATCTCTGCCTTTAACATCAATATCTAAATCTTTGATAATCTTAATCTCACCAGTTGATACGGTACCATCCCCATAGCTCGAAACATTCATAAAATCAACTTCTGCATAATCTGCAACATTTTTAGCAATGTCAGCCATAAAAAGATAGGCGCCCTTTAATATACAAACAAGCAATGGATTTTTGCCTTGATAATCAGCGGTAATCTGTTTTCCTAATCGCCGAGTAACATCTTGAATTTCTTGCTCACTGTAAAGAACTTTTTTGATATCTTCATCCATACACTTTAGCCTCTTCCCTGACCTTGTTTTTTTAAAACGATTATGTCTTGTATTTTATCAGTTTCAACGGTGTCTGACAATTGAGATTTTTTATAATTTATTAACCAAATGATTCGCTTAGTATTAGTTTCTAATACCCAAGCCTGATTACGGTCATTACTACTTATTTTTTGATCAATAAATATTTTTTTTATTTTTTGTTTTGCACTATTTCCTATGTCGATATAATCGCCTGGCAACCGATGTCTCAAGCTAAGCCCCTCTTCAACAATAGAGTGATCAACCATCATATAATCTTTTATAGTTACTTCATCTAGATTAATCTCTTCAGCTTTAAATACGCCAATTTTTTCATTATTATTTAAATTAACCCATGAATTCATACCGAGTATTATTTTTTCAGAAGTACTTTCAATTATTTTCTCTTTTTGAATGAAATCCATGTACTCATATTTTTTAACAAATAATTGATCATCACCTAAATTAAGTTCACCCTGTGGTTTTTTTTCATTCAGCAGTAACTGGCTAATTTGCTGTATTTGGTCTTCTTTTAAGAAAACACCATGTTCTTCAGCGATTTTTTTCAATATCGGCTTTTGCCACCTTGTTTCCAACGTGGTCCACATTTTTATTTTAAATCCTGAAGCATATTTGATTTCTTTTATTTTTTCACTAATTGCTTCATCTGCTAAATCTAATAGGTTCGTTAACTGATCTGCATAACTTTGTGCATGCTTAATTACTTGTTTATTATTTTCAAGCATTTTCGGTATAATTTCTTTTCTAACTCGATTTCTAAAAAAATCACTTAATTGATTCGTTTCATCTTCAAAAAAAACAATGTTTTCATGCTTTGCGTACTGCCGAATAGCCTGTTTTGTGAACAAAAGTAACGGTCTAACTAACATCCCTGGTCCAAATGATCTAGTTTGACTGATACCCGTTAACTGTCTGATATCTCCGCCACGAATTCCTTTCATAACAAGTGTTTCGAGCTGGTCATCTGCTTGATGCGCTGTCATTAACGTTGCATAAGTTTCTGATACCATTATTTGCTCAAAAAAATCATATCTCATTTTGCGCGCTGCATTTTCAATACCATTTAATCCATGTTCATGTACTGGCCAAACTTTTTTATATAATTTAAATTGATGATCTAGACAATACTTTTCGATGAACTCAGTTTCAATACGGCTCTGCTCTCTTAATTGATGGTCAATGTAGGCAACGCCTATCTCAGGCCGGATTTCATCTGGTAATCGTTGCAACAAATCCATGAGGACCATTGAATCAACACCTGTTGAAACAGCAACCAGAATTTTTTCAGGACTACCAAGTAGCCGATATTGAGCCTCAAATCTTGTATTCAGCAAAACTTTTCTCCTTTTTTCATTAAAAAAAGAGTGGTTTAAAATTTTCATTTCAACCACTCATCTTTAAAATTCGTTATTAATTACGTCGGCCACCACGGCCACCGCGCTTACCTTCAGTACTTCTCTTTAATGAAACTAACCGATCTTCACTATCTTTCAAAAAGCCTGACAACAATGAATCGAAGTCATCTTTTTGAGGTTCAACTTTTTTAGTCTGATAGCGATTCTTACCACCATTTGATGGACGAGAACCAGTCGATGCGCGAGTATCTTTATTAAATGTTTTCTGTGGACGAGATTTTGTTTCTGTTACTTGAGGCTTATCAACAGCTTTTCGTATTGATAAACTTATCTTACCATCGTCGCCAATGGATAAAACTTTAACTGTGACTTCATCCCCAACAGTTAGTGCATCATGAATATCTTTGATGAATCCATCAGAAACTTCACTAATATGTACTAATCCTGTTTTTCTGTCACCCAAATCAATAAATGCACCGAAATTTGTAATTCCTGAAACTTTACCTGAAACTTTCTCTCCGACTTCAATAGACATAAAAAAGTTGTTCCTCCTTAGATATATATACCATACTAGTATACCACGCTATAAACCTTGATACAAAGTTAAATCACGGGTAATTCTATCCCTGATTGATTAGTTTTTTAAATTTGCTTTATCACTAGGAAAACTATAGACAGTTTCACCTTTTTTAGAGAAATAATATTTTTCACGAATTAATTTTAATAAATAATCGTTATCATTTAATTGTTTAATTTGAAATTTAAGATCTTTTTGATTTGCTTTAGCTTTTTTTAATTTCGTTTGTTCAACTGCTGTTTCTTGCTTATAATGTGCAACCTTAAGCTTGGTTGAAATTAACTGTACGCTAAAGAAAATGATTATAATTATTAAAACAGCTCCTAATCCAATCATACGGCGGCGGTGAATAGTTACCAATCGTTGATCTTTTTTTCTTTCTGTTTTATTAGCTTTCATAAAATCATTATCTAAAAATTTAATTTTCGATTTATTATCGGCCATCTTGTCTCCTAACCCAATAAAGGACTCCAATTAAAAATCGATAATTATCGACTTTCTTCTGTATAAACTTCAGAAACAACTTCATATAAATCAATTGATTCTGCTTTTTTCGTTGTTTCTTTAAGCGCCATAACTCGAACAGTCAGCGTTTTATTACCAAATTGGATTGTTAACTCATCCCCAACAACAACATCTGTTGAAGATTTTGCCATTTTATCATTAATCATAATTCGACCCTTATCTGCAATTTCTTTTGCAACTGTACGACGTTTAATAATACGTGACACTTTTAAAAATTTATCTAATCTCATTAGTTAATCCCCTTTATTTATCTTATAAATTTTTTTAAAATACGTTTTCCAAATGGAAAGCTTAGCCATTCTCGAATCGAAAATAATTCCCATTTAACTGCTAAACCACCAAATATTCCAGCACCAATAGATCCAGAAACGAGCGCTATAATGCCACTCAACAATCGCTTGTCATTCGTCCAATTAATTAACTGATTATCTAATAAATAAACCACAATTCCCATAATTACACAAATTAAAGTTAATTTCATCATAAATTTGGGATCAATTAGTAACTGTCTAATCTCACTGGGTGACATAACCCACATGGCAATTAATACAAGTAATAAACTTAAGATTGTCGCAATACTTGCTCCAACTGTTCCTAATATAGAAACTAGGTAAAAATTAATACTCATTTTAAGTAACAATCCGATAATCAAAGCAATGACTGACGTACGATACAATCCCAGACTCTGTAGGACGCTGTTGTATGTTCCAATAACTGCTGCTAAGAAAATACTAAACATATAAACCGATAATGTACCATTTTGAAGTTGATCCCCAAATAAAGATTGGTTAACAAGTGGCATAACAGCAATCAGTCCGATGGTTGCCGCCATCGATAACGCCACCGTTATGTGCACTAACATCCCAGCATATCGTTGAAAATCCTTTTTTCGGTTTTCACGACGGGCCGAAGCCAGAGATGGCAATAACATCGAAGAGAACCCAACAGAAATAACTAGTCCAAGTTGTACTAAAGGCTGTGCACGGTCATAGACTCCTTTTAACGATTTTGCAATATTATTTGAATAACCAAAGTGCACTAATCCGTTTTTCACTGTGAATGAATCAACTAATTGTAATAGCACCATCATTGCTGCAAATAGACAGATGATAAGACCCTCCGAAAATAATTTTTTAGAGGTTATCAGTAATCTTTGCCAGTTTGTTTGAAGCCTAGTCTTCCTAAATTCAACCCTGTAAAAGTGAATAAAAGAAACACTTGCGCCAATAGCACCAATAGTTGCCCCAAACATTGCCCATGCTCCCATCGAATATAATGACATATTATTTTCAACCGCAATGTATGCCGCTAAAATAATGAGTCCAACACGTAATAGTTGTTCAACAACTTGGGAGACAGCAGTTTTGTTCATTTCAAAAATACCTTGATAATAACCACGTCCCACTGCTAAAACAGGTAAAAATAAGAACATAAATGAAACACTTTTAATTAAGCCTGCTAACTGTCCATCACCCATAGCTGTCGCAATCCATGAAGCTCCTAATTGTAAGCCAGAAAAGATAACTAAACTAAATATACTTAAAACAATAAATATATCATGAGACAATTTTATTTTATCTTCTTTCGAAGGCTCTTCAGCAATTAACTTACTAATGTAGACGGGAAATCCAGTCAAAGCAAAAGTCATCCCTATCCCATAAATAGGATAAACTTGCTGATAAATATAGAAGCCCGTATCTCCGACTAAATTTTGGAATGGCACTCGGTAAATGGCACTCAAAATCTTGGCAATTAGTGAGGCAATCGATAGAATCATTGCACCACGCATTAAATGTCTAAGTTGCTTATTTCCCATATCATTTCGATTCCTTTTTTATTAGTTAGCTGCAGTCACTGACCCAACGGATTCGCTTAACGCTTGAATAAAGTTTTGTAATTCAATCAACCAGTCAGTCTCAGTCATCTTAGGTTGAATCACTAAAATCACACGCATTTGTTTGCCCTGAGTTTTTAATGACGCTTTTAATTTTGTTGCTGATAATGCCATGAAAATTGCTTCCGTACCCAGCAATGTCGTTCCTTTTTCTGAAACAGAAACAATTAACTGGTCTTTATCTTTTTTAATTTTATCAACTAATGCCTTATCGGCAAATAATTTAAGTAAGCCAATTTCCATTAAGTTATTCACTTCAGTTGGAAATTCGCCGAAACGATCAATTAAATCACCTTGTACTTCCAAATATTGATCATAATTATCAAGCTGTCGAATACGTTTATAAATTTCAATTTTTTGACGCTGATCATCAATGTAAGATGATGGTAAATAAGCTTCAATATTAATGTCAATTTCAGAATCTGATTTAGGCTCAGCTTTTTTACCTTGTTTTTTATTCACAGCTTCTGTCAACATCTGTGTATATAAATCATATCCAACAGAATCAATGAAACCATGTTGTTGTCGGCCCAATAGATTTCCTGCTCCACGAATAGATAAATCTCGCATAGCAATTTTAAATCCAGAACCCAATTCGGTGAAGTCTTTGATTGCTTCTAAGCGTTTTTCGCTCACTTCAGTCAAAACCTTATTAGGTTTATACATAAAGTAGGCATACGCAATTCGACTACTACGACCAACACGACCACGTAACTGGTAAAGTTGCGCCAATCCCATGTGGTCAGCATTTTCGACAAATAATGTATTAGCATTAGAAATATCTACGCCCGTTTCAATAATTGTCGTTGTTACCAACACATCATAGACACCTTGAATGAAATCATACAAGACATTTTCTAATTGATTTTCAGTCATTTGACCATGGATATACGCGACACTAGCTTCAGGAACCATAATCTCAATTTCTGAAACTACTTTTTCAATATCTTCAACTCGATTATGCAAATAAAAAACTTGTCCACCACGTTGAAGTTCACGTTGTATTCCATCTCGAATAGTTCCACCATTTTGTTCCATTACATAAGTTTGAATTGGGTAACGGTTCAATGGTGCCGTTTCAATTACTGATAAATCGCGAACCCCAAGCATCGACATATTAAGTGTCCTTGGGATTGGCGTTGCCGTTAACGTTAAGACGTCCACTTGTGACTTAAACTCTTTGAGTCGTTCTTTATGTTTCACACCAAACCGTTGCTCTTCATCAACAATTAACAATCCTAAATCAGCAAATTGAATATCTTTCGATAAAATTCGATGTGTCCCAACGACAATATCTAATGCACCACTAGCCATTTTATCAGTTGTTTCTTTAAGTTGTTTCTTTGTTCTAAAACGAGATAAAATCCCAATTTCAACTGGAAATCCTTCGAATCGATTAATCATTGTTTCGTAATGTTGTTGCGCTAACACCGTTGTAGGCACTAATAAAGCAACCTGTTTATTATCTTGAATGGCTTTAAAAGCGGCACGTAACGCGACTTCTGTTTTCCCAAAACCTACATCACCAATCAATAAACGATCCATTGGTTTCTTTTGTTCCATATCGTGCTTAATTTCATTTGAACTTCTAATTTGATCTTCAGTTTCAGAGTATGGAAATGCATTTTCAAATTCCATCTGATAATCGTTGTCCTTTGAAAATTGAAATCCAACTTCTGCTTCACGTTCAGCATACAATGCAACTAAATCATCAGCAATATCTTCAATTTTAGCAGCAACTTTATTTTTCGTTTTGGTCCATTCAGTACCACCCAATTTGTTAATTCTAGGTGACTTAGATTCAGAAGAAACATACTTTTGAACCATGTTTAATTGGGTTACTGGAATAAATAATTTAGCTTCATCCCGATAAGAAATTGTCATATAATCTTGATGTTTACCATCGACTTCTAATGTTTCCATTCCAATAAACTGTCCAATACCATGATTAACATGGACCACATAGTCTCCTGGTTTCAAATCTTGATAACTTTTAAGGCGTTCTGCATTCGCTAATGTTTGGCGTTTTGGACGTTTTTTAGTGACTTTGTTAAACATTTCATGTTCTGTCACAACAACTAAGTTTGCCATTGGCAATTCAAATCCAGCTTGTAAGTTACCTTCTACTACCTGAACTTTTCCTAACTGTAGGCTATCCAAAGTCGTCATGATAGAAGGAATCTCAAAATCATCCAAGGTTTGTGAGACTTTATCAAGTCGCTCTTTATCTTGAACCATAACAATAATAGTCTGTTTCTTTTTTAACCAACGATCCATTTCTGTTTTAAGTAATGGCATTTGGCTAAAAAATTGTTGCATGGCATGTCCTGGTACATCAATCAATTGATTAAATTTGAGGTGACCCATTCCTTTTTGAAAATGAGCCAGAAATAATTCAGCATGCGATTCATTTTTCAATAAATCTCGTAATTCAAATCCAAAAACACTTGTAGACAAAACTTGATGTGTTTTTAACTTATCTGCCATCCAGTTATCTTCATCTAGTTTAAGCGTCTTTTCAGCTTCTAATAATCTCGGATAATCGTCCATTACAATTAAACCATTGCTACCCAAGTAATCTAACAGACTTGTTTTACCTTGATAAATAATATCGCTAAATAATAAATGTTCCGGAGCTAAGCGTCCTTTTTCAAAATCACTCATAAGCGGCATAATATTTGATTCTAATCGCTCTTGATCATCATTATCTAATCGCTTATATTCAACACCATACGCTTTTTTTAATGTTTGACTAGCTTCCAATAGCATAGCGTCAGTCGCAATAAAATCTGTCGCGGGTATAATTTGAATCTGGTCCACATTCTCTAAGCTTCGTTGATTAGTCACATCAAAATAACGTAATGAATCTATTTCCGTATCAAATAAATCTAGTCTAATTGGGTTTTCTACGGTCAATGGGTAAATATCCAAGATAGAACCACGTACAGCAAAATCCCCAGGACGTTCAACCAACTTTTGACGTTGATAGCCCATCGTAAAGAGTTGAGTTTCCGTGGCTTTCAAATCAATATCTTTTCCAACAGCTAAGTTTAATGTTGCTTGTTTCCACGTTGAAACAGGTGCTAGAAAACGTCGTAACCCCGAGATTGATGTTACAACAATCTTTGGTGTTCCTTCTAATAGAGCCTGAAGCGTTTGGACACGTTCACTTTTAGATTCTGGTGAACTTGTTGCCAGTTCTGCAGCTAATAATTCTTCAACTGGGAATGTAAGCACATCTTCTTCATTAATAAAGTTAGTTAAATCTTCATTTAATTGTGTTGCATGAAATAAATTATCTGTCACAACCAACATAGATTTTTTTTTATCTTTAAAAATAGTAGCTAACATCAATGTTTTAGCTGAACCCGTTAGTCCAGTTAACAATTGTCTTGTATTAGGTTCAATATTTGTTAGCCAGTTATCTACACCAGGAACAGTCTGCATCATTGCTTCTAAATTCATTATTCTACCCTTTACCCTTTTCTAAACAGCTTTTTCTTATTTATGGTTATACTTGTTCATCGTATTCATAAAATCATCTGTTTCCAACCAATCCTCAATTGCTAAAGTTGCTGTATTGATTGCATCACCTAAGTCTTTTTCTTGGTTTTTAGAAAATTTCGTTAATACCCAATCTACGACAGAAACTTTGTCTGGATGGTCAATACCAATTTTAATACGTTTAAATTCCTGTGTTCCTGTATGTGCGATAATGCTTTTCAAACCATTATGTCCGCCTGCTGATCCTTTTTGACGTAATCGAATCCGACCAACTTCTAAATCAAGATCATCGTTCACAATAAGGATGTCTGAAACATCAATTTTATAGAAATCCATCAACGGTCTAACAGCTCGACCTGAATCATTCATATAAGTAGATGGTTTAACTAAGACAATTTTTTCACCATTTAAATTAAACGATGCCACTTGCGCTTCATACTTGCTAGATCCAAAATCGGCATTATGTTGTTTTGCAAATACATCTACTGTAGCGAATCCGACATTGTGTCTTGTTCCATCATACTTTTGCCCAATATTTCCTAAACCGACTATCATTTTCATTTTAATTTCTCCTTTAAATAAACGCAAACATCTGGGCAAGTTTATTCAACTTACCCAGCATTTCGACCCTATTCTTTTCTTTCAACTATTATACCATACTCGATTTATGAAAATTTTGTGAAAGAACTCTCTCATCTAGTATGTTTTTTCACAAACAAACATGTTATAATTATTCAGTAATAATTATAGCTCTGAAAGGATGAATTATTTTGACAAAAACAGAAAATCATCAAAAAGTTATCTTAGTCGGCGATGGCGCCGTAGGTTCTAGTTACGCATTCGCAATGACACTCCAAGGTGTCGGCGAAGAATTCGGTATCATCGATGTTGCGAAAGATCGCACTGTCGGAGATGCTTTAGATTTAGAAGATGCAACACCATTCGCATTTCCTAAACGTATCTACTCAGCAGAATACTCTGACTGTGAAGATGCAGATCTTGTCGTTATCACTGCTGGTGCTCCACAAAAACCAGGTGAAACACGCCTTGACCTTGTAAACAAAAACTTAAACATCTTGAAAAGTATCGTATCTCCAATCGTTGAATCTGGATTTAAAGGTATTTTCTTAGTTGCTGCTAACCCAGTTGATATTTTAACTTACGCAACAATGAAATTCTCTGGTTTCCCTAAAGATCGTGTTATTGGTTCAGGTACTTCACTTGATACTTCACGTTTACGTGTTGCTTTAAGCAAATTAACTGACATTACAGATCCTCGTTCAATCCATGCTTACATGATGGGCGAACATGGCGATACAGAATTTGCTGCTTACTCAGCTGCAACTGTTGGTGGTCTTCCATTCTTAGATTGGGCAAAAGCTAACAACATTTCTGATGACCAACTTGCTAAAATTGAAGATGACGTTCGTAACAAAGCTTACGAAATTATCAACAAAAAAGGCGCAACATTCTACGGTATTGGTACAGCATTAGCTCGTCTTTCAAAAGCAATTTTGCGTGACGAAAATGCCGTATTACCTGTTAGTGCATACATGGACGGACAATATGGTTTGAACGATATTTATATCGGTACACCAGGTGTTGTTAATGGCCAAGGTCTTGCACAAATCATCGAAGTACCTTTAAGTGATGTTGAATCTAAACGTATGACTGATTCAGCTGCTACTTTGAAACAAGTATTAAATGATGGTCTTAAAGCATTAGGTGAATAATTTTTAATTATTTTCCAAAAAAGGAACGGAAGACATTCTTCCGTTCCTTTTTTAATACAATTTTAATAGTCAAATTACTGTTAAAAAGCTTTTTTTATGGTATTATAAAAATGTAAATGAGAAAAATTTAATATTTGGAGGCGCCTATATGTTATTAAATACTTTAGTTAAACCATTAAAAGAACTAACAACCGTCCGTGAAAGTGTCACACTTGAAGAAGCACTTACGGTCCTAGAAAATTCTGGATTCCGTTGTGTGCCAATCTTAGATGAAACGGGTCAAATTTTCCGTGGTAATATTTATAAAATGCATATTTATCGTCATAAATCACAGGGTGGCGATATGTCACTTCCTGTTACTTATCTTCTTAAAAATGCGACTAAGTTTATTTCATCTGATTCAGCTTTCTTCAACGTTTTCTTTTCAATTAAAGACTTACCTTATATTGCTGTTTTAAATGAAAACAACTATTTTGAGGGTATTTTAACACATACACGTCTTCTAGATATGTTGTCTCAATCATGGAATTTTGATGTTGGTAGTTATGTCTTAACTGTTATTTCAGCTGGCGAACGTGGTGATTTAGTTGATATGGCTAAAATCATTACAAAATATTCATCAATTGCTAGTTGTATGACTTTAGATGTTAAAGAAGGCGAATTATTACGCCGAACATTATTCACATTACCAGCTGGTGTAAACCAAGAAAAAGTTGATAAAATTGTTGATAACTTAGGACGTAAAGAATTTATTGTTTCTGAAATTGAAGATTTACGTAGTTAGACAAAAAAACAGACCCTTTCGGGTCTGTTTTTTTAATGCATTCTTTTATCAAAGTGAATAGCACGATCTAAAACGAGCATTATTGGTGCTGTAATTGTCATTATTACAAATTCAGATAATGCTGTTGTACCGTAAGTAGGCCAGAACGGTAAGCTCGCTGTAATGTTCAACATAATAGCGATTAAAAACATGGTAAATGAGAAAACCATAATATTTAAAAGCATTTTTTGCCACATTTTCTTAAACTTAGGACTAACAAAAATCACAATTAAAAGACCCATGATTGTTTGTACGCCCCCAAAAAGAACATCTAACGGACTGCTGTAAAAGAGATTAAATAAGATAACCCCTAATGAAACACCCCAGATATATTTCTTATTGAAAAGTACTAAGTGATTCAATCCTTCTGATAGTCGAAATTGAATAGCACCACTAGCCATGTTCACCATTCCTGGAACAACTGCCAATACGATATAAAGTGCAGCGATTAAACCATTAATGATTACCTGGTTTACACGATTATTTTTTGTCATTATTAATAGACTCCCTTAGTTTTTTAGCGTGGGATGGTTACGAACCACGTTTTTTTATGTCTTTTTACTGTTTATTTTTCTTTATGTATTGCTGAAACAAGTCCAACACTCATTCTAAGCGCATCATCAACCTCAAGCATACTTTTTTTCGATACATGCGTGATACGATCTTTTAGACGTTGCTTATCAATTGTGCGAATTTGCTCCATTAGTATAACTGAATCTTTTTCAATACCATCTCTACTTGCTAAAAGTCCAACATGTGTTGGCATTTTAGGCTTCTGGATGCGCGCCGTAATGGCGGCAACGATGACTGTCGGACTATAACGATTCCCAATATTGTTTTGGATAATGAGAACAGGTCTCATACCGCCTTGTTCAGAACCAATAACGGGCGATAAATCTGCATAGAATATATCACCACGTATGATACTTTCAACCATCTTATCCCAACTCTCTACATAATTTGAAGGTGCAATAACACTTCATCTTCAGATCCTTTAAAATCATTACAGATTTCACTATTCAATTGTCCCATTTCTGAGTAGCCATCAATTAACTCATCCATCATTTTTTTATGACTTAAAATAGAGTTAAATATTTCGCTATCCTTCAACGCTTCATTGGTAATCGAATAATATGCACAGTAATCGGCTATATGACTCATTGCTACTTTCTCATTTTTATCCATCTGCACTTCCCCCATAGAATTACACTCTACAGATAGTTTACCATAGCAAACTAAGCAAATAAATACTAATTTAGGTAGACATGTGGTACTCGTCCTGAAAGTGCACAGATTATTTCATAATGAATTGTTTCAGCGTACGTTGCAACATCCTGTGCTGTAATCATTTCATCGCCATCTTGGCCTATTAGAGTTACTTTTGTATCATTTGGCATTTCATGTGGCAATCTAATCATTAATTGATCCATGCAAACTCGACCAATTATTTCGCAAAATTGACCGTCGACTAATAGTTTAAAGCCTTGCATCTTTCGGGGCATACCATCTGCATACCCAATTGGTACTGTACCAACCCATTCATTTTCTTGAGCTTGATATGTAATACCGTAACCAACTGAATCACCTGCATGGATTTCTTTCACATAACTTAATTCAGATGTTAATCCAAATGCTGGTTTTAACGCATAAGGTAGTTCTAATTCACCACCAGATGGATTTAAACCATACATTGAAATGCCCATCCGAATCATATTACCGTTGCAAGCAGAGTGCCATAAGCTCGTTGCAGAATTAGAAACGTGTACATAACGAGGTCTATCAGAAACTACTGACATCAATTCATTAAATTTTGACATTTGTTTTTTAAAATACGAATCATTAGGAGAGTCTGCTGTCGCAAAGTGAGTAAAAACCCCTTCAAAGTTTAATGTATTTTGATGACTTCCAAGGAAATTAATTGCCTCTAAAAACGGTTCTGCTTCTCTAAAACCAATACGACCCATTCCTGTATCCAATGCTAAATGAACGGCCAAAGGCGCTAATTTTTCTTCACTCAGTAACTTATTAGCTTCTTGTAACCAGCCAAGTTCTGAAACAGTTACAGATATTTTGCTTTTTGCCAGTAACGGTGCATATTCAACTTTCGTTAATCCCAGAATCAAGATAGTTTCAACAAACCCGGCTTCTCGTAACGCTAATGCCTCATCAATTATTGCCACACAAAAACCTTTTACACCAGCATCTTTTGCAACTTTAGCTACTTCAATCAATCCATGACCATACGCATCAGCTTTAACAACAGCAAAAATAACCGTCTCATCTGTTAATGTCTTTTTTTCAGCTGTGATATTTGCCTTAATAGCTGCCCTATCTACCACGATTTGGGTTGGACGATGATAACCTACAACCATTTTTACATCCCCTTTTCTTGATTTTCTAAAATAACTTCAGTCATAACTAAATTGTTCGTATGAGAAATTGAAATAAAGCCATTACCCTCAAAAGGGTGCTGCGTAATTATCGGTTTACCAATTTCATTATTTAATATTTCAACATCTAAAAAGCCAACTTTATCCCCTATTCCCGTTCCAAAAGCCTTACTGTATGCCTCTTTGGCGGAAAATCTTCCAGCAATAAATTCGTCTTTATGACTACCTTTTAATTCATCAAATTGTTTAATTTCATTTGTTGTGAGAATCTTTGTTATAAATTCTTCATGTTGTTTTGCCAACTTTACTACTCGATCAATATCGGCAATATCAACACCAATTCCATAAATCATATTATCACCTATTTCTTTTCATTGATATCCTTGTTAAGTTTATCAAATTTATTCATTTTCTGCACTAAAATCGTTTATATTTTACCTATCAATATTGTAAGAATAGCAATTTTAAACAAAAAAAGAGACCTAAATTAATAGGTCTCTTTTCAATATTCAAATTAATCTTTTGTTCTGATTGTGAAGTTACGTTTTGGTGCGCTACTTCCGTTTGAACGGTTGTCATTTGAACGATTATCGCTTGAGCGGTTACCTTTGTAACCTCCGCCACCATTACCATTGCTACGGCGATCGCTACTTCCGTTACGACGATCTGAACTTCCACCGTTACTACGGTTTCCGCCACCATTACGGTTGCCTTGGTAACCACCACCGTTGCCACCACGACGATTTCCACCGCCATTGCCGCTACGACGGTTGTTTCCGCCACCACCGCCACCCCCCTTACGTCTAGGTAATGGGCGTTCTGGTGTAATCTTAACAGGTACTTGTGATGAATCATTTTTAATAACATCACTAAGTAATGCTGCAACTAAATCAGCAACTTCAAACTTAGCCATTAATTCAGTAGCTTGTTTTGCATATTTTTTAGTATCAGTTTTGTTAACTAAGGCAGTAACGTCAGCGATTGCTGTTTCAATTTGACCAGCAAATGCTTCATCATCTGTAGGTGGTGTTAAAGCCACCATACGTTTCTTAGTTAATTTTTCGATTTGACGTAAGTAATCCATTTCATTTGGTGAAACAAATGTCAATGAAGTTCCTTTATGTCCGGCACGGCCTGTACGGCCAATACGATGGACATAACTTTCAGGATCTTGAGGAATATCATAGTTAAAGACATGGGTAACCCCAGAAATATCTAAACCACGAGCAGCAACATCAGTTGCAACTAAAATATCAAGTTTACCTGATTTAAATTCACGTAAAATACTCATACGACGTTGTTGTGATAAATCACCATGGATTCCTTTAGCGTTGTATCCGCGCATTTCAAATCCTTTAGCTAATTCGTCAACACGACGTTTTGTACGACCAAACACGATTGTTTGTGTTGGGTTTTGAGCATCATACATACGTGTCATGATATCAAATTTTTCGAAATCTTTTGAGATTACGTAGAATTGATCAACTAAGTCAGTTGTTAATTCTTTTGCCTTAACAGTTACCAAAGTTGGATCTGTCATAAATCTTTCACCAATACGGCGAATAGCAGTTGGCATTGTTGCAGAGAATAACAATGTTTGACGTTCGTCAGGAACAGTTGTTAAGATGCTTTCGATATCTTCAACGAATCCCATATCTAACATTTCATCAGCTTCATCTAAAACCAAAGTTTTAACATTACCTAATTTAACGGTGCGACGACGAATATGATCTAATAAACGTCCTGGTGTTCCAACTAAAATTTGAGGTGCGCGATTAAGACTCTTGATTTGACGACGAATATCAGACCCACCATAAACAACTTGAACTTTAGCATGTTTTTCTTTACCTAAACGGTAAAGTTCTTCTTGCGTTTGAATAGCAAGTTCACGTGTTGGTGAGATGATAAGTGCTTGAACTTCATCTTTTGTTGTATCAATTGTATCTAAGATTGGTAAACCAAATGCAGCAGTTTTACCAGTACCTGTTTGTGCTTGTCCAATAACATCTTTTCCTTCTAAAGCCATTGGAATTGTTTCAGATTGGATAGGTGTTGCTTCTTCAAAACCGCTGCGTTGAACGGCCTTTAGTAGTTCATCGGATAGTCCTAATTCTGTAAATTTCAAGTATAAATTCCTCCTAATGTGTTTGCAAACTAACATGCTTCACAACACAGTTAAGAGTTCGTCGTCAATTACTGTCTTGTAAAGTTAAATTAATTTAAGTCTGACCCTTCATGAGTCACTATTTAAACTATAATAGCACCTTAAATAATATTAAGCAACTCTCTAATTACTTTGTAAAGCCGATAAAACGGTTTCTAAATGAACGCCATGGCTTCCTTTAATCAAAATAGAATCTTTTTCAGTACGTATTTTTAATAAATCTTCAACCATAGCTTCTTTTTCATCTAAATCATAATAATGAAGATGTTGATCATCATACTTTGATTTTAATGCTGTTGCTAAAGATTTTATTTGTTCTCCGTAAAGATAAACGCTTTGAATTTTTTCATTATCAAAACTATCAGCCAAGCTGAGATGCATATCGCTAGATTGCTCACCTAATTCAAGCATATCACCCAAAACAACCATTCGATTACCTTCAACATCGCTGTTTGAGAATGCTTTGATAACAGCTTTTGCAGCTGTCGGATTTGAATTATAGACATCACTTAAAATTGACTCGCCCAAATGACCTCTAAGCCACTCTGTCCGATTCTTCGTTAAATCAAAATCACTAAGCGCCTTTACAATATTTTTAGGTGACACACGATAATGACGACCAACTGAGATAGCAGCCATCGCATTATCTACGTTATATGTGCCAATCATTGGAATTGTAAAATTAAAATCAGCCATTTCTCTCACTTTAAAGCTAGTCATTGTTTGATTGCCGACAACATTTGAAACACTCAAGTCAGCACTTTCACCATGACCGAAGCCAAATGATTGCTGTTCAATATTGGAAACACGTTCTCTTAATAACGGTTCATCTGCATTATAAACCAACAAGCCGTCTTCTTTCAGCCCATTCACAATTTCCATTTTTGCATCCGCAATTTTATCTCGCGTACCAAAAAATTCGATATGTGCTTCGCCAATCATCGTAATAACAGCGACATCAGGTTGTGCAATTCGACTTAAAAAGTCTAACTCACCAGGATGATCCATCCCCATTTCGACAACAACAACTTCCGTATTAGGTTCTATACTTAATAAAGTCATCGGTACGCCTAAATGATTATTGAAATTCGCTTCCGTTTTACAAACATTATATTGCTGACTTAAAATTTCTGTAATCATATCTTTAGTTGTCGTTTTACCGTTACTACCAGTAACTGCGACAACTTTAGGATTAATTTTATCCAAGTAATGTTTTGCTAAATCTTGGTAAGCCATTAATGTGTCATCTACTAAGATAGCTGGGATTTTCGTTGGCATTGTATCTTGATGGTCAACTGCCCATAAAGTCGCTGTTGCACCATTATCAATCGCACTTTGGATATAATCATGACCGTCATTTTCTGCCACAATAGGTACAAATAAACTGCCTTCCGTTAGTTGTCGACTATCAAATGAAACACTCGATATATTAATTGGTTCATCAGTAATTTCGTTCTTGGCGCTAACTGCGCTCGCAATTTCAGTTAATTGCATTTTCATTATATAAACCCTCGCATTCATATGACCATTAAATCTATTGTTTACTATTATTTGCCTGATTTTTTTTCAATGCTAATTGTAATAATTCTTCAATTAAATCACTGTAACTCAGCCCAACGGCTTCCCACAATCTTGGATACATTGCATTTTTATAAAATCCTGGCATTGTTGTAATCTCATTTAAATAAATATCTTGGTTAGCGCTAATTAAAAAATCACACCTAGCAAGCCCTGATCCATCAATAACCGCAAAAGCTGTTTTAGAAAAACCAACTATCTTATCCAATAATTCCTCATCGAGTTCAACTGGAATTCTGGCTTCGTGATCTTCCTTCATTGCAAGTTTACGATCATAGACGTCATCAAACGACAAAATTTCTCCTGGTACACTTGTTGCGATTTCTTCGTTACCTAATAATCCAATTTCAATTTCACGTGCTACAATGCCTCGTTCTACAATCACTCGAGGACCAAGTTCAAAAGCATTATCAATTGCATATTGTAATTCAACACTATTATTCACCTGTGTAACACCGATTCCTGAACCCAAATTAGATGGTTTCACATACATTGGATAAAGTAATTCGCCCTCACATCTGGCAATCACACTTGCAGTGTTATTTTCCCAAGACTGTGAGTCAATCGCTTGGAATGGTACAACCGGAATTCCGGCTTGTTTAAAGAGTAATTTACTCATTATTTTATCATTACCGACAGCCGATGCTAGTACACTGTTACCAACATAGGGGATATTCAACGTTTCAAGTAGTCCTTGGACAGTTCCATCTTCACCATTTGGGCCATGTAAGACAGGAAAAACCACACTATCTTCAGGGTCAAATCCATTTGGCAAAAATTTTATTCCAGTTGAATTTTCATGATTATTCGTTGCTTGTCCTTTTTCATCTGTTTCTCTAAGTCTTAAATTATCAACAAATTTAACTGGTTCGTTAAGCGTCTGACCTTGCAGCCAATTCCCCGTTTTCGTAATATAAACTGGAATTACCGAATAGTATTGGTAATATATCGCTTGTGTTATTTGAAAAGCAGTTGAAAGTGAGATCTCATGTTCTGCACTTTTACCACCATAGAGTAAATAAACTCGCATTCGTATTGCCCTCCATTTTTTGCACGTCCTATTGTACCATTCTTTTTAAATTCAACAAAAATAAAAAAAGATAACATAATAATACGTTATCTTTTTAGAATATAATACTGTCTTCAAAAGCAGATTTGTTAGAAACTTCGATAAACCATTCTTGATCTACAAATCGATACTCCAAATTAGCAACTAACTTGGCACTTTCTGTCTCCAATGTTGGCTCATGCCACTTCATCTGAGAAACGTTATCTATCATAATATAGACAGGTAATATTAACTTCGTATTATTAATTGTGATCCTTGAAAAATCTAATATTACACCTTCAACAAATAATGGCATTAATTCTTCAACAATTTTTTTAGGTATCTTTTTCAACGTCATAGGACGTCGTCTAAACAGACCATTTTTTTCACGATACGATTGATTCGCATGTCTAATAATTGATTTAGAAAAAACATTATAAAATTGCGTTAAATAACGATAGTAGATTTTTAATGCATCATTTGGTAACGTTAAAAAAACGTAGTCATTCTGCAATTTATAGTAAAAAGGTGATTGAATATGAGAAAATGCATGTCCCAAATATAAGAATTCTGCTACTTCTCTTGGTGTTATTAATTCTAAATCATCTTGACTATCGAAATCAATCCAACTTTGCTTTAACCCAACAGTCTTTTTATTCAAATAACGTGCAGTATCTTCTTCCCCGGTTACCGTGTTAAATCCTGTTGCGATGTCAATTTCATTTTCATAATCCACTGGGTTTAACGATAAAATATTAGTTGGTAATCTGGGAATGCTTGTTATGAAATCTTCTTTGGAAATCCCATATGATAAAATCAAATGAGAAACCGTTTCAACATGAACGTAGACTAAATTGTCTCTCACCACTATCATCCCCATTTTATAAAATAGTTTACATTGCTTCTAATCTTTCAATTCTATCTTCCATCGGTGGATGTGTTTGAAATAATCCAGTTGTTTTTTTCTTCAATGGATTTGAAATATAAAGTGCCGCACTACTTGGATCGGCACGTTCCATTGGTTTACTATCAGAAATTTTTTCCAACGCATGGATTAGTCCTTGCGGATTACGCGTTAATTCAACAGCAGAAGCATCAGCCAAATATTCTCTGTTTCGAGAAAGTGCAAGCTGAGCAATTGTTGCTGCAATTGGTCCTAAAATAACCAATAATAATGATAAAATCATCAAAATAATTTCTAATGATCCGCCACCTTCTCGATCATCACTTCGACGGCGACCTCCGCCCCACCAAAATGAGTTCATTCCAATATTTACTAATAATGAAATTGCTGCCGATAATGCTAATGCAATTGTTGATAATCGAATATCGTAGTTGCGTACATGCGAAATTTCATGCGCCATAACGCCTTCTAATTCTTCACGATTTAATCGATTGATTAAGCCACTTGTTGCAGCAACTGCCGCGTGTTCTGGATTATTTCCCGTTGCAAACGCATTAGGACTATCATCTTCAATAATAAACACTTTTGGCATTGGAACTTGGCCCACAATCGCCATATCTTCAACAACATGCCATAATTCAGGTGCATCATCGACTGATTTTATTTCAGTTGCATGATTCATACTCATGACAACGCTAGTTGATTGTGAAATCATCAATCCCATATAAACAACTGCAATGACAACAGCCATAAGTAGTCCAGAAACAGCACTATTGAAAAAAACATAGCCAACGGCACTACCAATCGCAACCATCAATAAAACAAAACCAATTAAAACATAAACTGTTTTGCGCTTATTTCGCGCGATTTGATCATATAGCATTAGTTATCTCCTAACTGTTTAATCAAATGAAACGTTGGGTACAGCTTTTTCAGCTTCAGGGACTTCAAGATATTCTACTTTTGTAAAATGATGAATTCCGGCAACAATGTTACTTGGAAATGATTGAATTTTTGCATTTAAACTTGCAGCAGTTGAGTTAAATAGTTGACGTGAATAAGAAATTTTATTTTCTGTATTTGATAGTTCTTCCATTAACTTAGTGAATTCTGTGTTAGCTTTTAAATCTGGGTAACTTTCAGATAACGCAAAAATACTTTTCAATGATTGACTCAATTGATTAGAAACTTCCATTGTTGTTTCATGTGCATCCGTTGGTACTTGTGTTAATTGATTACGTAATTCAACTACTTTAGCAAATGTTTCTTTTTCGTGAGTTGCATATCCCTTAACAGTTGAAACTAAGTTAGGAATTAAATCATTACGACGTTTTAATTGGACGTCAATTTGACTCCATGATTCCTCAGTCCGGATTTTTGCTTTTACTAAACCATTGTAGCCGCTAATGTACATAATAACTAAAAGTACTACGATAACTCCGATAATAATCATTGCCATAATTTTCAGTCTCCTCTTTAAATATAAAGTGTCTTATTTTAGTTTCTATTCTTAATTATCATACCAAAGTTAGACCCTTTTAGAAAGCAATTAAGCTAACGGTTACACCAATTTATCTAACTAGTTTTAATAATGTGATTATTATGGCATAATAGCATTATTAAGAAATTTGTAAAGGGGATTATTAACATGAATGTATTATTTGTATGTATGGGAAATATTTGCCGATCACCAATGGCTGAAGCAATGTTACGAGACGATTTAGCTAAGTTAAACCTTTCTGACCAAGTAACTGTTGATTCTGCTGGCACAAGTTCTTCACAAGAAGGAAATGGCGCCCATGAAGGGACTATTACTAAACTTGTTGAACATCAGATTCCAACAGATGGCTTAATCTCACGTCCGGTTAGTTACTTAGATTTCATTAATAGTGATTTAATTATTGCAATGGATGATATCAATGTTGAGCGTCTTGAAAAAGCTGCACCTGCATCTAAAAAAGAAAAAATCGTTAACTTCCTTTCAATTGTTCCCGGTAAAGAAAAAGAATCTGTTCCTGATCCATGGATTACTGGTGACTTTGACGAAACTTATAACTTAATTAGTCTTGGAATGCCTTACTGGATTGATTATATTAAAGCACAAATTAAATAATAAAAATGACCACAAATTTTAAAATTTGTGGTCATTTTTATTATTTATTATTATGAATCATTTTAAAATACTTTTGAACTGTTTTTGGTGCAGCATTGTATGTCCAATCTTTAACATACTCACCTTGGACCATCAAACGTCCGGCACCCGTATCATCACAAGTAATTAATGTGACTAATTTTTCTCCGGGTACATCATCAATAACTTGAACGTCTGTTGCTTTGATATATTTCATTTTAGATGTTTCATACTCATAAATCTTTTTAGCATCTGTTAAATAGATTTTTTGGCCAATTTTCATGCTAACTAATGGACTAAACAATAAATCCTTTCGAATCATATGATGTCCAGCAAGTGCATAATTACCCTCGCCCATTTTTTGGTTTTCCTTTAAAGTTCCAGCAGCAAGTGCCAAGGTATCAGTGCTAACGCCTTTAGCAATCGGCAAGTTCATTGAGACATCCGGAATACTAATTTCTCCAAGTAAAACCAAATTTTTTTCATTTGCTTTTGCTTTCACGACATCTGCCGTATTCAAACTCTTAACTTCACTAAAATCAAAGGATGCTTTTTTATTTTTATTTTTATCGACTAATTCTGAATTAATGGTTGGGTCTGTTAGTCCAACAATAAAGTTTTTAATTTGTTCATTGAATACTAGCGAAAGCCCCACCAATAACAATAGTATTAATAATATAGTTGTTAGCCATTTTTTCCAACGACTTTTTTTAGCTGCTTTATTTTTTTCCATTAATAACCCCCACTTTCGCTTAACAACTATTTTACCATATAACTTTTATCCTTGTTTAGTGTTATGATTATAATTATCAAAAAATATCTTTAGGGGGACTGTTTAATTTGTTGACTTCACTAAAATCAACATTTTTTCGTTCTAGACAACCTTGGGAACAAAATTTATTTGTTTTATGGTTTGGTACGTTCATGGCTGGCGTGGCATTTAGTTTAATTATGCCATTTATGTCACTTTATATTGATACGTTAGGTGACTTCACCAAAACCGAATTAAATTTTTATAGCGGCATTACCTATTCATCTACATTTTTAATTACCGCCATTGTTTCCCCACTATGGGGTCGTTTAGCTGATCGAAAAGGTCGTAAATTAATGATTTTAAGAGCTTCATTCGGAATGGCCATTGTTTTAGGCCTGATGGGGCTTGTCAGTAACGTTTACCAATTAATTGCGTTACGTTTATTACAAGGTGTCTTTTCTGGTTATATTAGTAACTCACAGGCACTGATTGCAACAGAGACACCCAAGCGGCAAAGTGGTAAAGCACTCGGTATTTTAGTTACCGGTAGTGTTACTGGTACTTTATTTGGACCACTAATCGGTGGCGCAATAGCTGGGGTCTTCGGCTATCGTATTACCTTCTTCATTACTGCTGCGATTTTGCTAATTGTTTTCTTACTTAGTTATTTCTTTGTACATGAACATTTTACGCCTGTTGAAAAAGGTGAAATGCAAACGTCAAAAGAAATCTTCAAGAAATTACATCATCCTAAATTAATTATCGGGATGTTTGTCACTACCTTAATCATTCAAGCATCAAATTATTCCATTAGTCCTATTCTAAGCTTATACGTTCGAGAACTCTTACATAACGTTGGAAATGTTACCTTTATCAGTGGGTGTGTGGCTTCTATTCCAGGAATAGCAACGCTAATTGCTGCGCCTCGCTTAGGAGTACTAGGCGATAAAATTGGAACAGAACGTATTTTAAAAATTGCACTTACTGTCGCAATTTTCATTTTTATTCCAATGGCATTAGTGACTAATGTTTGGCAACTTGGCGGCTTACGTTTCTTAATTGGGATTACGGATGCCGCAATGTTACCTGCAGTTCAAACAATTCTAACAAAAAATACACCGGCAGAATTCACAGGTCGAGTGTTCAGTTACAATCAATCATTCCAAGCCATGGGATCAGTCGTTGGTCCTATGATTGGCTCTACCGTTTCTGGCGTATTCGATTACAAAGGTGTCTTTATTTCTACCGCTATTTTAGTTGGTATTAATCTCATCTGGGTTCTCTACGTCACAAAAGGGATGTATTCACGAAAAGCTGAATAGTAACGTTCAATCTAGTTGAACGTTACTATTTTTTTGTATAAAAAAAGGAAGAAGCTTATTGGCTTCTTCCTTTTCGAAATAGTTCTTATTTTGCAGCGTTTGCGTCTGTAAGACCATATTTCTTGTTGAAACGATCCACACGGCCATCGGCTTGAGTGAATTTTTGACGTCCAGTATAGAATGGATGTGAATCCGATGAAATTTCGACACGAATCAATGGGTATGATTTGCCATCTTCCATTTCAATTGTTTCTTCTGAATGTTTTGTTGAACCTGAGATAAATTTGTAACCTGAAGTAGTATCCATAAATACAACTTCATGGTAATCTGGATGGATTTCTTTTTTCATAAGTAAGTATTCTCCTTTGCCCTAATCCATCTGCTGAATTAGAGTTATTCTTTATATTACAACATGCACAATCTTATCACGAATTAACTCGTTTTACAATTAAATTTTATTTACTTGTTTTTGTTAACTCTTTTAAAAATTCAGCATTATTTTTTGTTTTCTTCATTTTTTGGATAACACGTTCCGTAGCACCTAGTGAATCGCCTGTCATCATCTTTCGAATCTGCCATAGTTCTTCAATTGTTTGCTTAGATAATAATAATTCTTCTTTACGTGTACTTGATTTTTTTAAATCGACAGCAGGGAAGATACGGCGTTCAGCAAGCTCTCTTGAGAGTTGTAATTCCATATTACCGGTTCCTTTGAACTCTTCATAAATCACATCATCCATTCGGCTACCCGTATCAACCAAAGCAGTTCCTAATATTGTCAGGCTTCCACCTTCTTCAATATTACGTGCAGCACCAAAGAATTTTTTAGGTCGATAAAATGCTGCTGGATCAATCCCACCTGATAACGTCCGTCCGCTTGGCGGAATCGTTAAATTATACGCTCTAGCCAAGCGAGTAACTGAATCCATTAAAATAACAACATCTTGCTTATCTTCAACTAATCGCATTGCACGTTCTAAAACAAGTTCAGAAACACGCGCATGGTTCTCTGGTTGTTGATCGAATGTTGACGATACAACATCACCTTTAATTGATCGTTCTAAATCAGTCACTTCTTCAGGTCGTTCATCAATTAATAGTACGATTAATTTTACATCGGGATGATTTTCTGCGATTCCTTGAGCAATCTCTTTAAGTAAAGTTGTTTTCCCAGCTTTAGGTGGTGCCACGATTAAACCACGTTGACCAAATCCAATAGGAGCAAATAAATCAGTTAATCTCGTTGAAAGATTTTGACTAGTTGTTTCTAAAGTTAATTGTCGATTAGGATATAAGGGCGTCAGTGCAGGAAAATGTGGACGTTCCTTTGCTTCTTCTGGATTTTTACCATTAACTGTATCAACGTGCATTAACCCATAATAACGTTCATTAGGCTTTGGTGGTCGTGCTTTACCTCCGACTAAATCCCCATTTCTTAAATTAAATCGCTTAATTTGTGAGGCAGAAATATAAATGTCCTCTTGTGATGGGCCGTAGTTAATTGGACGCAAAAAACCGAATCCATCCTGATTGGGAACAATGTCTAAGACACCTTCCATCAAAATGAATCCTTGTTGTTTTGCTTGAGCCCTTAGAATTGCCAAAGACAATTCTTTTTTATTCATTTGGCTATAATATTGTATTTTATATTCTTGGGCATAGCCATAAATTTCTTTAAGCGTCTTGTCTTTTAATTCACCCATCGTTAAGAAGTCGCTCATTTAATCACCTAATCTTCATCAATAATTTCTACATCAGCAGATAAATTTGTCATTTTTTGTACAACGCAATCATAACCACGTAAAATATTATCGGCTTTCTCAATGACAGTCGTACCATTAGTCATTAAAGCAACTTCAAGTAATGCAGCACCTGCACGAATTTCATCTGCATAAACAGTTTGGCCTGTTAATTCAGTTGATTGATTGATTCGAATAATGCCATCTTTTGATTCAATCTTAACACCCATTCGTTGCATTTCTGGAATGTGCTTAATCCGTTCAGGATAAAGTGTATCAATAATACGACTCTCACCTGTAGCCTTGAGCATAACGGCAGTAATTGGTTGTTGCAAGTCAGTTGCAAACCCAGGATATGGTGAAGTTGTCACTTCAATTGGGATAATTTTATCGCCACCAGGAACAAAAATACTATCTTCATTCACTTGGAAAGTAACGCCCATTTCACTAAGTTTAGCTAAAAATGAATCTAAATGTTCAGTAATAACATTCTTAATTAAAACGCCCTCACCCATTGCAGCAGCAAGTGAGATATAAGTACCAGCTTCAATACGATCTGGAATAATCGTATGCGTATTAACAGCTTTTAAGCTATCAACACCTTGAATTCTGATTTCACCAGTCCCCGCACCACGAATATGAGCACCCATATTATTCAAGAATGTTGCAATATCAATGGTTTCAGGTTCTTTTGCAGCATTTTCAATGATTGTGGTTCCTTTTGCACGGACAGCAGCCAATAAAATGTTAATTGTTGCACCCACTGAAACAAGGTCCATAAAAATACGGGCTCCCTTTAATCCTTCAGGGCCACTCGTAATAATCACTGCGTCTTCTTCTTCGATAACTTCAGCGCCAAGAGCTTTAAATCCCTTGATGTGTTGATCAATCGGACGTGGTCCAATATTATCACCACCAGGAAATCCAACAACTGCACGACCGAACCGACCTAATAAGGCACCCATAAAGTAATAAGAAGCTCTTAAACTTTTAATGGCACCACCAGGTAAAGGTTCATCCTTAATCATCGTAGGATCTACCATTAAGTTACCAGCGTTAAATTCAGACTTAACATTCATTTGATCTAAAATTTTCATTAAATTATGTACATCTAAAATATCGGGGACACTGTCAAAATGCACAGGTGTATCCGCAAGAATAGCTGCAGGAATCAATGCAACAGTACTATTCTTAGCACCACCGATTATTACTTCGCCAGACAGTTTTTTACCGCCTCTAATAATCATCTTTTTCATTTATTATTTCCTCACTTAAAAGTGCTTTCACAAATTGATTATAACTATATTAATAATAAAGAAAAAGTTCACGAAATACAATAGATATTCGCCACTTTATCCAAATATACAATCTTGCCTGATACTATTTTAATAATTGAGCCATATCAGCTGGGAGTTCTGATTCAAAAGCTAATTTTTTACCCGTAAATGGATCTTCAAAGCTTAATTTAGCAGCATGTAATGCCTGTCTATCAATACCTTTGTCCATCGGGCCATCATATAACGCATCCCCAACCAAAGCATGATGAATAAAATCAAAATGTACACGAATTTGATGTGTTCGGCCCGTAACTAACTTCACATCAACTAATGTGTAGTCTGGAAATCTCGTTACAACTTTATAAGTTGTTTCTGAGGCTTTTCCTTCAGCCATAACAGAACGACGAATTTCGCCTTCCTTTTTACCAATTGGTTCTTTAATATCTCCTTGATCACTTTTAACGTCACCTGCAACAATTGCTAAGTATGATTTTTCTAACTGACCATTACTTAATTGAGCAGCAATCAAACTATGTGCAAATCCATGCTTAGCTAATAAAACAAGTCCACTTGTAAAACGGTCTAAACGCGTAATAACATGTGGCACGAAACTACTTGAATGAGTTGCAATCAAATGGCCTTTAACACGGTTAACCAATGTTGTATCTTCATTAGATGGGCCTGGCACGGTTACCATACCAGCTGGCTTATCGACTACTAACCAGTTTTCATCTTCAAAGACGATATTTAATGGTTCATCACTTGCATGTATGGCATCGTTATCTGGTTCTTCTGGCAACGTCAAAATAACTTCATCACCATCAATCAGTTGATAATCCCAATATTCATTCTTTTTGTTAACTCGAACTTGTCCCTCGCCTTGTTTAATTCTGGCGATTAATCGTTTACTAACGCCAACCTCAATTAAAAATTTTTTTAAACTAATTGTGCCTTCACCATTGTTTGTTAGCGTAAATTGCATGTCATTATCCTTCATTTCTCGTCATAACGTTTATTCTCTATCTTATCACACTTGGTAGCCTATAAAAAAAGGCGATTATAATCGTTAAATTATAATCGTCTTTTTTTATTTTGTAATAAATAAATGTTTGCCCAATTCGATACTGTTTAATGCTTCAAAAGAAATCCCCCACGAATATCTCTTGTTAGTTCTCTATAATATAGAGTATACCGAATGATTCATGGGTTGTACTATCAAAAAAAAAACTAGAAACATTTTTACTGATAGTGTTTTCTATTCACGTTTAACAGTCGTTTCCCCATCTCTGGCATATCATTATCAAGTCCTAATGCAGTGATAATATACTTATCAAATGCATTGTTTTTATAATTTTTATTCATGAAATTAGTAACCACCATATCATATCGTTGACTAGAATCATAAATACTGACATTAACGCGTAAATTAATATTTAAATCTTGACTCATATTTCTGACAAATAATTCTTTAATTCGCTCGTTTGCATTTAAATCAACCCCAACTGTTAACATGGTTTCTTTTTCTAACAATCTAGCGCTAAAAATTTCGACCATTTTATTAATAAATGGCTGCCTGTATCGCTTATAGAAATCAGACCATTTTTTAGCTAATAATGGACTGTCGATTAATTCATCCATGGCAATCTCAACATGACGTCGAACTGAATGATTTGAATATTTTTTTCGATAACTATTCATCATGTAAGTTCCCACGGCATCCATCGTTCCATGAAAACAAAATGCTTCAGTACAAATTGGGTACAATGATTTACTAACATTTTCACCGATAATTTTAACATCTAATTTAGATTCAAATCCTTGTTCCAAATATTTAACAGCTTGTTGAAGTTTGGTGTTATTTGTGTGATTAATTGCAATAAAATCGCGGGACAAGTAAGCACTTGAAGGAACTGAAACAAAAGCAGTTGTCCAAGCGTAAAGTAGGGCGCTCTCAAAATGAACATCAATTTTATTTGAGAACTTAATATAAATATCTTGCATCTTTTCTTCAACTTGGTTAAATAGTGAATTATTTGCAATCATATCTGCTAAATCATCAGAAATCACCCAATTATCACGATCTTTTCGCATCATTCGATGAACACTGACCTTCATCCAAATTCTAGTCCTCATTAAATTACTATCATTCACATTGAAGTTAAAATATGTTTCAAATACTTTAATGTATTCAAGAATGACGCCCGCTTCTATCGTATCATTATAGTTAAAATCTGTCGCTAGAAATAGTGAATAGTAAAAAAATCTAATTTGTAATTCAGAACCAACTACCTCACCATGTGCAATTTTAATCTGAAATTCAGACAACAAATTATTAAGTTGCTTAATTCTTCTGAAGATAGATGATTCACTAACATTTAAACTAAGACTCAAATTTTCAATACTGCTATTTTCATCATAATAGAATGCCATTAAAATTTGGTAATTAATAGACTCTTTCACATACCGATAAACCGTTTCGTAAAAATTAATTTTGCCTTTACCTATAAATTGAATGTTATTCTTTTTTATGATCATATAGGGTTCATCACCTGAATTGAATTCGCCATCCAATTACTCTAGTGCAACTCGCAAAGCTGTATTTGAAACATTTAATCGATTACAGATTACTTTTCTTGATAACCCATGTTCATTTAATGATAGCAATTCAATAATTTCACATATTAAAAACTCTGGTCGATCCAGAATATCTTTTTTGTACATTTATTCCTCCGAGAATTCTCATAATTACCAGCATGTCAACTTTAGTAAGAATATTATATATTTTATTTTAACACAAAACATTAAAAAGAGAATTTTCTAACACTATCTTAACAATTATCGTTAACCAGTTAGTTTCTATTTGATTTCTAAATAAAAAAGATTAACTTAAATAAGTTAATCTTTTTACGTTTAAACTTGTTTAATAAACTTAACGAATGCTTGTTGGCCGTGGTCATCTTGTTTATAAACCCCAGCATCTTCAAGAACACGCATAAAGACTTTTCCAACTTCGTTTTGTACGAGCTCACTAACCGTCTCTTTAGAAATCATCGAATTATCACGCTTAATTTCATCAGCCCAAGTTTTATGATAAGCCGCCATGACATTTGGTTGATCTGTTAGATACTTCTCAACCTCTGTTATTTCAGTTTTCAAACGAGGTGGTAAAATAGCTAATCCCATAACTTCAATCAAGCCAATGTTTTCTTTTTTAATATGTTGAACATCAGCATGTGGATGATAAATACCATCTGGAAATTCATCAGATGTTTGATTATCTCGCAAGACTAAATCCAATTCATAACGACCGTCACGCATTCGAGAAATTGGCGTCACAGTATGATGTGGCGTACCGTCAGCATCTTTTGCCAAAATTTGTGCATCGGCATCACTATATTCTTGCCAAGACGTTAAAATTTTTGCTGCTAAATCAGCTAATCGTTCTGGATTTTCACCATTTAAACGAATGACTGACATTGGCCAGTTCACAATACCTGCTTGAATGTCATCAAATCCTGCAAATTGCATTGTTTGACTCATTTCTGCCTTTGCCATTGGAAAATCATGACGTCCACCTTGATAGTGTTCATGCGTTAAAATTGAGCCACCTACAATTGGTAAATCTGCATTACTTCCCGCAAAATAGCCCGGGAATTTTTTAACAATTTGAAGTAAATCTGAAAATGTCGTTTTGTTAATTACCATAGGTTCATGCTTTTCATCTAAGAAAATTGAATGTTCATTGAAGTAAGCATAAGGCGAATATTGAAAGCCCCATGTTGCATCCCCCAAATCAAATCGTACAATCCGATGATTGCGACGAGCTGGGAAATCTAGTCTTCCAGCATAGCCTTCATTTTCCATACATAATTGGCATTTAGGATAACCCGTTTGTTTCATTGTTTTAGCTAAAGCAATTTGCTTTGGATCTTTTTCAGGTTTAGATAAATTAATGGTGATTTCTAAATCACCATAATTTGTTGGTACCTGATAAGCAATGTTTTTCGCAATAGCCGCAACTTTGATGTAATCGTTAGCCTGACTTAATTCATAAAAATAAGCCAAAGCTTTCTCTGGGTCTTTTGCGTATAAATCCCAGAAATGTTTATTCACGTGACTTGGAATTGGTGTGACCAGATCCATTAATTTAGCACCAAGAATATCTTGCTCCGCGATTAGAGCACTGATTTTCTCGTTTTTGATTGCTAAATTAAGTAGCTCGTCTTTAACAGCAATTATTGTGTCAGAAACTGGTTCAGTTACTTCTATCTCTGATTCACCAACCAAATCTAAAACGACGTTTACTAAATAAATTTTATCATCTGTCGAATAAGTCGTTGGATCAAACTGAATAACTTTATCGACGAATTTTGAAATTAATTGTTTAGAATCCATGTTTTTCCCTCTATCTCTTTATGCTTAATCTAATTTTTTAGCGCCATCAGCAATTTCTGCTAAATAGAAACTTGGTGCATAACCGATTTTTTCTTCGTAGATACGACCCACTTCACTTTCAAATGCGTCAACTTTGTCTTTAGCAACAATGGCAATTGCACAACCACCAAAACCAGCACCAGTCATTCGAGCACCTAGTACTCCTGGTTGTTCCCATGCTGTTTCAACAAGTGTATCAAGTTCAATACCCGTTACTTCATAATCAAATTGTAATGAAACATGTGAAGCGTTAACTAATTTACCAAAACGTACTAAATCTTCATTTTTCAAAGCTTCTTGAGCCATAATCGTCCGTTGGTTTTCTGAAACTGCATGACGCGCACGTTTTAGAAGGTTTTCTTTTTGGATTAAGTATGTTTGTAAATCAAAGCTAGCATTGTCCAAATCACCTAATGATTTAATATCATTTTTCTCTTGTAATAATGCTAATGCTGCTTCACATTCACTACGTCGTTCATTATATTTAGAATCTGCTAATTCGCGACGTTTATTTGTATTCATAATAATAATAACGTTGTCTTTTAAATCAATTGGTACTAAATCGTAATCTAGTGTATTTGTATCCAGTAAGATAGCATGATTTGCTTTACTCATACCGACTGCAAATTGATCCATAATTCCTGAATTAACACCGATAAATTTATTTTCTACCATGACACCTGTTTTAACAAGATCAACACGATCAATGTCTAAATTAAATTGATCTTCTAAAATAACACCCATCAATAATTCAATTGATGCAGATGATGATAAACCAGCACCATTTGGAATGTTACCTTCAAGTAAAATATCTAATCCTTTATCAATAACATAACCTTGCTCTTTCAAGTAAACAATCATCCCTTTTGGATAATTAGCCCAGTTATGTTCTTTTTGATATGATAAATCACTTAAATCAAATGAGACAACGCCATTATCTTTAAAGTTATTTGACATGATATTAATTGTTGTATCATCACGTTTTGTTGCAACTGCATATGTGCCTAATGTAATTGCTGTTGGGAAAACATGTCCACCATTGTAATCAGTATGTTCCCCAATTAAGTTGATACGACCTGGTGAGAAGTAACTTGCATTTGCGTCCACACCGTAAACATCTTTAAATTCGCTCTTTAATTCATTAATTTTCATTATATTTTCCTCCAATTTATTAACCGCTTTCATTTTACTAAATATTTACTAAAATTACAATCTTTTTACGACATTCTTTTTATTATGGTAAACTGATACACATAACCAATCAATCAGGAGGTAGTCATGGCAACACTTAAAGACATTGCACAGTTGGCAAAAGTTTCTAATGCAACTGTTTCTCGCGTGTTAAATTACGATCAAACATTATCCGTTGGCGACGATACACGTAAACGAATCTTTGAAGCAGCTGAAAGTTTAAATTATTCAAAAAATAAAAAGAAATCCAGTACACCTCAAGGTAAGATTGCTATTATCGAATGGTATACAGAAAAAGAAGAATTAGATGACCTGTATTACCTTTCAATTCGAATTGGTATCGAACGTAAATTAATTGAACTCGGTTATGAAATTACACGTTTTTTCCAAAATGATCAATTTAGCGCCTTGACTGATACTCTTGGTGCTATTGTTATCGGTAAATACAGTGCAGCACAAATAGCCGGATTTAAAGAACTAAATTCTAATTTAGTTTTTGTTGATATGAACACACTAAATTTTGGTATTAGTTGCGTCATGACTGATTTCAAAACGCCAGTTACAACCGTTATTGACCATTTTAAAAAACAAAATTTAACTAAAATTGGCATGATTGCAGGACAAGAAAGTACATTTGATGATGTCAATTTAGGCCCAGATTCCCGCTTCACTCACTTTAAAAATCACTTAGAACGTACTAGCAACTACCATCCCGAATGGGTTTATACAGGCGATTTCACGCCAGAATCAGGTTATCAATTAACCTTGAAATTATTAAATGATCAATCAGATAATTTACCAGAAGCGTTGTTTATTGCAAATGACGCAATGGCTGTCGGTGCATTACGTGCATTAAATGAAATATCAATTAAAGTGCCTGAACAAATCAGTTTAATTAGTTTTAATGACACATCTATTGCTGAATATACTTTCCCAACGCTTAGTTCAGTTAAAGTTTATACAGAAAAAATGGGTCAATCTGCTGCAGAACTATTAGTCAATCAAATGTCGATGACTGAAATTATCCCTCAGATTATTACCATTGGAACAACCTTAACACTTAGGAATAGTTCCAAATAAAAACAACTGGTATTCAGAAATTAATCTGAACATCAGTTGCTTTTTATTTTTTATTACGACCAATTAACCAGAATACTAGACCAACAGCAAGTAAAATTAAACTACCCACTAACATGGTATTAAATGTGTCACTGATATAATTATTCACAATATCAGTAAAAACAGAAGCTTTACTAGACACAATACCAATTAGGCCACTGTACAAGGCAATTGCAGAACCAATTGAAACTAGAACACCACTCCAGATTGCACTGAATCCGACGTATTTAAGCGGTATAAAGAATGCCCGATTAATAGCCAGTAAGAGTAGCGCAAAAATAACAGAAGCTATTAAACTATACATAAAGGCTGTTTGGACTATTACTTTTACCGAACTAACTGTACTAGCAATTTTTGAAAGATATGGCGTTTGGATATTATTCGTCAAATATTCACTTAAATTACTTTTAAAAGTTGCGACAATCCCATCAATTTTAGCGCTAACCAACGGATTTGATGTGTCCGTTTTTTTCATAACGTTGCTAGCAACTTGATTGGTAATCTCAGTTGGATTGATGACAGTTTGTTTTCCAGCATATACGTTACTAAAACTATTTTTCGCAATGTTAGTAACTTGTTGATTCGTTAAAGCATCTTTAACAGCTGACGTTGGCACATCATTTAATGTCGCAATACTTGAAATACCATCATTCATCTGTCGTGTCACAAGTGTCACGTTCGAATCTGTTAAAATTTTTTCTTCAGTATAAGTTTGATTCAAAACGGTTATTTTTAAGACACTTGTCACAAATAGTACGATTAAACTAAGGCTCAAGAAGAAAGATATCCAGCCGTTTAGACCTTTATGGTTGTCTATCTGATAGGTCTCAGTATGTTGCTTTTGGAATTCTGCACGCATGATTCTATCCCCTTTTGTTAATTCTCAAATTATTTAAATTTTAACATTCAATTGTAGGTTAATTGTACGCGACATGATTGAAAAATGGTAGTTTGATTTATTAATCATGAAATTTTATCATTATGCCCCATTATGTTATTATCCCAGTAATTACTGTTTAACTTTTTCAAACTAGAAAGAGGTTATATCATGCCTAATAGCTTAGGATTAATTTTAAAAGAAACTCGCCAATCGCTACACTTAACTCAAAAAGAAGTTTCCAAAGATATTTGTGCGCAATCGATGCTTAGTGCTATTGAAAATAATAAATACATACCTAATGCACAGCTCTTAATCCAACTATGTCATAAATTATCGATTACTTTAGACCAAATAAGTCTTCTGGAAAATTTTGATATCAGTTCAGAAAATGAATTCAATGAACGTGTATCTAAGTTATGTAATCAACACCAATACAAAGAGTTACTCCAGTTTCTAAATAAAGAAACGGTTACCAATAATTTAAAAACGGATAAGCAACTTCAGGCATACTATTATTATATCGGTATTGCAACTCTACATACTGAAAATAAATTGATTGCTACCGAAAAATATATTAAGTTGTCCCTTGCTTCCAGTAATAAAATTCTGCCAGATACCCTTACCCGACTTGGTACCGTCTCTTTGGCCTTTATATATGCAAAGCAAAATTTACAAAATAAGGCTGAGAAATATATTGATCAGACTTTTATGGACTTTAATAAATTATTTTATGAAGAAAATCAAAATATTTTATTCTATTTGACAGCACTTATTTATTTTAAGCTCAATAATTTAACAATGTCTCTTAATTGGATAAACAAGTCTGTTAAATTCGCTACTGATCATAACTCACACTATATGTTAGCCAACTCTTTTTATTTAATGGCTCAAATTGCAAAAAGAGCAGAAGATAAAGATAATTTTTTAGCCGCTACTGAAAAGCAACAGCTACTAACTGGCCTTTTTAATGAACAAATTTATAAAAATATTTAGAATATCAGAATACTGATTTTTAATTTTTACTCAAATTGGATAGGATGAAGTCATCAAATAAAAGGAGGTTTCATCCTATGGAAAAACCACTATTTTCAAATGTTATTTCAATCAAATCAAGTAAAGAAAAAATCGCGTTGTTTTTAAAAAATCCGGAAACTTTACTGAAATGGATACCTGATATTATTCAGGTACAGCCAATTGACAACAATAAATTCAATATTCACAGAACAGATTCTGCTTTGAATAAAAATGAGGAAATTTCTGTTAGTTCAGAAAATGATACAATCTACTATGAAAGTACCGGAGGAAAACTCGAATACACTCTAATTTTTAATTTGACTAGTAAAAATGCAACAACATTATTAGAAGAAAATTTTTACTTGTCTGAAAATGATCATTCACATTTACCATTAAAATTACTCATGCCAATCGCTAAACATGCCTTTAATTCAAACTTACAAAGCTTTAAACGAATAATTGAAAACAACTAAAAAAGAGATTCCTGCAAGGAGTATGGCTAATTTTTGTTACTTCTTGGTAGCTTGTAAAATTAATCCGAACGCTGTTCGGACAAAAAAGGTCAGCTTCCTTTAAAATGGTGTTTACCACAAACACACTTTCTAGGAACTGATCTTTTGTCTAGTATAACCTAATCTGAACGAATTAAAATTGAAACTTTCTGTGAGTTAGAACTATCTAATTCTGAAATGACCATCATTTAAACCGTTCACCAGGTTTCAAATTATAGTTGCAGCGCCTTAATGATTTCAACTTTTTTAAACTATATAATATAGATTTTTGTTTCTAAAAATCGTTATAAAAAACAAATTTAACACCATCATAGCTGCCTTTCAAGAGAAAAATTTCAAATTCTTTTACACAAACGTTAATATATTGTTCTACATCCTCTTTTTTAAGTAAACCTGGAAAGTCTTCGATAGACATATCATCAAAATCAGCATCCAAGTCTTCAATAATTTCACTAATATCACGATCAATTATTTCGTTGACCCCAGTCGATAAGTATTTGTTATTTTTCAAAGTTACCAGTTTATATTGTTTTATCAGAATACCATTATAATAGTGAAAGTCTAAATAGAATCTTCGTAGCGCTTCATCCTTACTATAACTCATGTTTTCTAAAATATATTTTTTATAAACAGTTTTTAGCCAAATATCATCAGATATAAGATGAAGATAATATCCTAGTTGAAACGTATTCAAACATGTTCCATACTCCTCTAGAAACATGTTTGGAAACATATCATGTTCTCCATCTTCGCGTTTCACCATAAAGTGCGTAAGCTCTTTGGGTGTTCTCGAATTTTTGTTAACATCTGGAGTAATACTTCCAATTAAAAAATCATTTCCAAACCCATGCTTATTATTTATTACTTGTGCAATTGATAAATGCATTATTCTTGATCCCATTTGTCTAACATCCTTTTTTTACTGTGTGAGTATAATAATCTTGTAAGTATAATTTACTGTCATTTGCATAAAAACCCTCTTTAATCATGAGATGTGGCAACGCAACACAATTTTTCCCCATTGTAACACCTGGATATGTCATAGTGTAAGCTCCAATGCGACAGTGATCACCTATAATGGCTCCAAATTTTGAACTTGTTTTTAAATATGTTTTATCATCGAAAAAAATTTTTTTTGTTTTATGCCATCCAGTCGCGTCAATTTCATCATACAAGTTAAAGCTGGAAGTCGACGCATAAGCTGAAAAGTTTACATCACTTCCAATAAAAGACCGCGTTATTGTATTAAAGTGTGCAATATGCGTATCATCCAGAATCACACTATTAATAATCTCCGAGGAATGCCCAATTATAGTATTTTCCCCAATATAACAGCCACCTCGAATAAATGCACTTTTCCCAATCAATGCATTGTCTTTGATGACTGCTGGGCCTTTGATGTAAGCAAACCCCTGAATAATAACATTTTCACCGATATACACATTCCCCTCAATAATTGCACTCTTTGATATTTGGCTACTATTTGCAGTGTATGAATGATTTAATCTAGTTAGATCCACATAATTAAAATTATCCAAAAAATCAACAACAGTTTGCTTCAACATACCATTACGCAATCTCTCATCATTAACGTCTATAAAATTGTGTAAATCAACAACGTTCTTAGTTTTCATTATTTCCACCAGCTTTACTCAACTCTCCATTTAATAATTCCGTTTTAGTTCCAATCCAAGTTCTAATTGAGCTTAAACCATATTTATTGAACATATATTTTCTTTTCCTTAGCGTATATTTTTTAGCTTCTTCGGTGCTTACTGTATTTTTATTTTTTTCATGTGGATAGTGAACTGCAATCGCAGATCTATCAAGGATAAATCTAATATGATGCACAAATGCGTTAATAGCGAAATCTGCATCCTCTCCACCATAAGTTGTGTAAGCCTCATCGAATCCTCCGATTCTTTGATAGGCATCTTTTGATATTCCAATATTACATGACCAACCAATTACCCATGGTGCTGGCCACTTAGACAAATCATCTCCCATTGACTGGTATACTGATTCACGGCGATCATACGCATTTAAATTCAATAATACTTGAATCGTGCCATCGACATCCGCCGCATTAAAGTTATCAATAATTGCCTGTTTATATTTATCATGATCATCAAATCCCGCAACATAACCAATCACAAAACTATTTTCATTATTTACTAAAATTCTATGGTACTCACTCACAAATGTACTACAAACTGCAATACCAGCATCAATAAATACGAGATATTTACCCCCAGAGATATTTGCTCCAGCATTTCTCGCTTCAGAAACCTTAAATCCATTATCCGACTGATAATAGTACTTAATATTCAGTGATGTCTCAAATGCCTTAACAATTGAGATTGTTTCTTCAGACGATCCATCATCGACAACTATTACTTCAAAAGTCGTATTATTCAGTTTTTGTTTAAGTAGTGACTGCAAACTAATTTCAAGTAATTTATTCCGATTGTAGGTTGGAATGATTACGGATATATCAAAATTTTCCATTACTATGCGCTCCCTTTAAGACTAACTTAGTGCTATTATTTTCGTACAGCTTTAAAAACGGTGTGTAAACAACAAAAGACATAATGATAATTACGATTTGAAACACAACATATTTATAACTTCCTAGCAAAAAGCCTGAAATTAATGGTGGTGTTATCCACGGAAGAATGACACCGTTAAACGGCGGAATAACTCCATATAGAATACAAAGATATAAAGACATTCCGGTAATAACTGGAATAAAAATGAACGGTACTACCATGTATGGATTCAATACAATTGGTAGTCCAAAAACTATTGGTTCGTTAATATTAAATAAACAAGGTACAAAAGCACCTAATCCTAGCTTGCGATTACCTGACTCTTTTGAAAAAATAATCATTGATAGAATAAGCCCTATACTAATACCGCTTCCTGTCATAGTAATAAATTGATTTAAAAACTGTTGAGTTACTATATGCGCTCCATTCACTATTGTTAGATTATGGTGTGCTGCTATAATCGACTGGTTTTCAATAGTATTTGTCAATAAAATCGGTGTTATTACTCCACCAATAACGGAATTACCGTGAATGCCAAAAAACCAAAAAACTGAAATCAATGCCGAGATAGAAATCACACCAAAAAACGTGTCCGATAAGTTTTGTAAAGGAAGCTGCAAAAGAGTATAAATAGTCTCTACGAAGGTTCTTTTTATGATAAATTGAAATACAAATTGAACGACACCTATAACAATAAAACAACAAAACATCGGAATTAAAGACTCAAAAGCTATTCCAACATTACTCGGTAAATCTTTAAAAACTTTATTTCCAATCCTTAAGTTAACAATCTTTTCAAAGAAAATAGGGATGAGTATTCCGATTAACATCGCTGCAATAATCCCCTTGCTTCCAATCCAATCAATGGTTATATTCTTTACTATTTTTACATTTTCTGCTCCACAAAGAACTAAAAATGAAATTAGTGCGGTAATAGTTGTTTCTAGTTTTAATTTTTCGTTTTTAGTCATCGAAAAAGCAATTCCTAAACAACTTACTACACCTAAAATGTTGAACGAAAAAGTAATCAATCGATTCATTAAGACTTTCAAATCGGGATTAATATCAAATTGTACAAGAATAATGAAAATAGAACTTACAATTGTAATGGGGATGGTATATATCATCCCATCTTTGATTCCAGTCAAAATTCTGGAATTGAAGAAACGATTAGTTGCCGATGTAAGCGATTTCATTTATTCTACTTCTTTCTTCACATAATTACTTATATCACTGTATACATTTATTAAATATCTAGCAGCAGTCTTGACAGGCAACGGACTATCATTATAAGTAAATGACTTATTAATGCTTTGAAGCATTGTTATATCATTATAATCATCTCCGACAGAATACACATTATTAATATTTACTTTTTTTATGTTAACCAACCAATTAATTGCAGTACTCTTATCAATACCCACACGCGTAATGTCTAAGTATTTTCCATTGCGATTGAAATTCAATATTCTTTTCGTTGCTATTTTCTCACTTATAGCATTGATAATTTTAGTACTTGCTACGACAGTAATTGAACAAATATTATCCGAGCTAGGATTTAATTTATCGAAACTACGTAATTCATTGTCACTACTTGAAATCATAATTCGTTCGATTGAACTCAAGTATTTATTAATTATTTCTTTTATCGCATTGATCTGCTCCCCGTTCAGATAGAATGCTTTAATAATCTGACCTCTACTATCAATTACTATTGAGCCATTTGATGCTAGAGCGTAGTTAAACTCAGGTAGACCATATTTTTCTTTCGCATTGACTATCGATTTTGGAGATCTTCCGGTGGCCACAACAAAGAGATCATTTTCTTTGTTGTGTTTCGCAATAGTCTCTCTTGTATTCTTATCTACAAAGTCACCTCTCAAAATCGTTCCATCAAAATCACTAACTAGCATATTCATTTAATCACCCCTACATATTATTTCCGCGAACCAAATCTTTTTAACCCCCATATCATTTTTACTCCTACACAGTTCGCTACACCCACATTATTTACCTAATGTCTAGATATTTCAAGGGAATTTTTTTATATATGTTATTTTGAGATTTTGAATCAGTATTAAATAACCACTCGGTTCAATTTTAATACCGCTCAGATTTAAAGATTAACTGATTATTCTTTTAAAAAGGGCTCTTTGTCAACTGGTGTTGGTGGCGGAATACTAAGGTATTTGTCGAAAGACAGATGCCTTTTCTTATGCAAAATTAATTCAATTCGGGTAAAGAAATGCTGGTTATTTTTGAATCCATAACAATTACGTTTAAGGTAGATTGTGAAAAACTATAATCGTTTTCTATTTCTTCTTGTCTTATTATCATTGTTGCATCCTCCTTTCCATACTTTATTTATTACTTCAACACATATCGCGTATTGTCCCACAATATCACTGCTAGTTACGATCACAAACTACTCTACTTTATGCTATCCTATTTTAAAATCGGTTAAAAAAAAGTATATTGCAGGAATCTCTTTTTTAGTTGTTTTTATTTAAATGAACATCTAAGACAAATTTATTATGATTGCTCACAAATCTTGACGTCGAATATTCAAAGGCGCGGCCTTTTTGATCATAAGCGATTTGATCAATTACAAAAATTGGACTATCCAAGGAAACTTCTAAAACTTGACTAGTTTCTTTGTTTGCTGGTTCAGCATAAACCACTCGTCTTGCATCTGTTAACTGTAAGTTCGCGTGACTCCCTAAATAGTCATACACGGATCCTGATAATACCTTTTCATCGATAGGCGCAATTGAGACCGGCATCACTGAGTGCTCAAAACTATAGACCTTTTTATTAATCAATCTAACCCTTTTAATTTCATAAACTGGATCATTAGATAATATTTGTAGATTTTTTTGTTCTATTTCTGTTGGTAATCGGGCATTAAAATGTATTAATTTACTTGATATTTTTTGATCTCGATGTGAATATGTGACACCAACAGGTAAATCTAGAGGCAACATCTCCGTAGATTGACTATCCATTCTTGGTCGCACATACGTCCCTGACCCTTGCTTACTATAAACTAATCCTTCATCAATTAGTAAATTTAATGATTTTTTTAACGTTAATCTAGAAACTTGGTATTTTTCGGTTAATATTTCTTGAGTTGGCAGTAAAGCCCCGGCACGATAATGATTTGTTAAAATATCTCGTTTAATATCTGAGTATATTTCTCGATATCTGTACATTTGTCTACCTCATTTCTATACATTTGTATATACATATTATATTATATAATTTAATTTGTAAACACGTTTCATTTAAATATGTATTTACAAATTAAAAAGATGTTGTTATACTTTGTTTATAGAAAGCGCTTTCTATAAACAAAATTAAAAGGAGTCTTTATTATGCATTTTAACTTAGAAAAAATCCAGGGGCCACTCTTAAAAGTTTCAGCATGGGTTGAAAGAAATACCATTTTACAAGCTATTAAGAATGCCTTTGTTAGAACAATTCCGTTTACTGTTGTCGGATCATTCTCAAATCTAATCAAAATGGAACTTGATGCATTAATTAAAGCAAAAGATATTCATAATGTCATTTTAACAAGTATTAGTGACTTATTCGGCTACATTGGTACTGCTACTCTTGGTATTGTTGCACTAATCGTTGTTTTTTCATCAGCATACTCGTATGCAATGGAATTAAAAAAGGACGAAAAAAATAAAGGTTTAAATCCAATTATTGCCACATTATTGGCATTCGCAGCATACTTCGTCATGATTCCTAATAACGTTAACTTTTTGGATAGCAAAGCTAAAGTTGTTGAAGGTTTTTCAACTTCATTCTTTAGTTATGAAGGTATGTTTACAGCCTTAATTGTTGGAATGCTTGCCGTTTCGTTGTTCGCTCGATTCGCAAGAAGTAAGTTCACGATTAAAATGCCTGGTAACGTACCACAAAATGTTTTCGATTCATTTTTCTCATTAATTCCAATTTCCGAAGTACTTATTATTTTTGGTATCGTAAGAATTACAATACAGTCACTTGGCTATGTTTCATTAGTACAAATGATTGCTGATATTGTTATCTCACCAATGTTAAGCGTTGGTGTTGGGCTTCCAGCTATTATTATTGTTATTTTATTAGAACAAATCCTTTGGTTCCTTGGTTTACATGGTTTCAATATCGTCTGGGGCGTTATTTCAGCCTTCTGGTTACCACTATTCCTTAAAAACGTTGCAAAATTTGCTGAAACTCAAAGTTTTGCTGATATTTCAATTTCACCTAATACAATGACAAATGTTTACGCCATGATTGGTGGTTCTGGTGCAACATTTGGTTTAATTATTGCAATGCTGATTTTCACAAATAAAGGTGAAAAAGAGCGAGAAGTTGCAAAACTAGGTTTCATTCCAAGTTGTTTTGGTATTAATGAACCTGTTATTTTCGGTTTACCTATTGTTTTAAATCCACTAATGTTCATTCCATGGATTGTTGTACCTGTCACAAATGCAATTATTGCATATGTTGTAACTTCAATCGGTTGGGTTGTACCTCTTGTAGTTTTAAATTCTGGTAATGAACCTATTTTCATTAGCACTTGGGTATTAGGTGCATTCCATCTAAGCCCAGTCGTTTTAACTGCTGTTTTAGTTGTCTTAGATACTGCACTATATGCTCCATTTGTTATTATCAACCAACGCCATGAACGTGCAGAAGCAAGAAAATTGGATGCAGACATGGTTACAGAATAATCTGAATTTAATTCAAGAGAAGAAAGGGTGTTTCATTTGAAACAGATTCATGCAATCGCACATACTCATTGGGATTTTGAATGGTATTTTACACGTCAAGAGGCTCGAATTCAATTTGCCTTCCATATGGACGAAGCTTTTGAGGCATTATCTAAAAATGAACTAGATTATTATCTATTAGATGGACAGATGTCAATTATTGATGATTATCTAAATACAGCTCCAGAAAAAGAAGATCTTATCAAAAAATATGTTTCTATGGGTCGTTTACTCATTGGACCTTGGTATACTCAAATTGATGAAATGGTTACTTCTGGAGAATCTATTGTTCGCAATATCAGAATTGGATCAAAGCTAGCTGACAATTTAGGTGGCGTAATGAAAGTTGGGTATCTCCCAGATTCATTTGGACAAGGACAAGATATGCCAAAAATATATAATGGATTTGGTATTAATAGCACCGTTTTCTGGCGTGGGTTCCCTACAGAAAACGATTCCCGCTATTTTTACTGGACAAGTAATGACTCCTCCAAAGTTTTAGTTGCTAATATTAAAAATGGCTATTATGCAGGTGTAGATTTAGTTGAAAATGATAACTTTTTCGATTTAACGGAGAAAATCTCAACGAATACTACATCTGACAATCTTGTTTTACCAATTGGTGGCGACCAGCGAGCTATCGATCATAATTTAAAAGATAGACTTGCAACTGCTAATAGTGTTCTTTTACAATCTGATTCTGTTATTCAAGAAAGTACGTATCCAAAATTTTTTGATGCATTAGCTAAGGAGTCCAATTTACCATCATTTAATGGAGAATTCATTGATCCATCAGATTCTAAAATACATCGAGGAATCTATTCTTCTCGTTACGATTTAAAACAGCTTTACGATAAATTAGAACGGAGAATGACTTATGAAGTCGAGCCTTTAATGGCTATTGCTACACATCAGGGTATATCTGAAAAGCAAGGTTTAATTGATGATATTTGGAAGACTATTGCCCGTGGACAAGCTCATGATAGTTCCGGTGGCTGTAACAGTGATAAAACAAATCAAGATATCTTACATCGTGGAATTGTGGCAGATCAATTATCTCTTTCACTCAAAGATTATCTACTTCGTAAACTAAGTATTTCTATTTCAGATAAAAAACAATTAAATTTATTTGCTTGGAATCCACTTCCTTTACCAGTTAATGAAATTCGTGAATTCGAAGTTAGTACTTCTTTTGCTAATTTTAATCTTAAAACAATAGACGGCATTGATGTTCCTTTTGATATTATTTATCAAAAGGAAGAAAATGCAGCAGTTTTACGCCGTGATCAAACTGAAATGACTGATGATTTTTATTATATTACTAAAATTGCTTTTAAAACGATCATATCAGCTACAGATTGGACTGGCTACTGCATTCAGTCCGTCTCTGAAAACAACCCAGTAAATACATTAGAAGTATCTACTGATATTCAAAATGATTTCTACAAAATTTCTTTTGATGACGGGCAATTAAATCTTAAAACAAAGTTTGATAATCACTCATATTCTAATTTTATGACAATTGAAGATAGCGGTGATGAGGGTGATACGTATGACTACTCTCCTGCATTCAAAGATTGGTTATTAACTTTAGATTTTTCAAAATCTGATTCAATAACATTTAAATCAGGAAAATTATATCAAATTATGTCAATTACTGGTTCGTGGACCTTACCAATCAACTTAGAGGAGCGTGCACTAAAAACTAAAACTGGTCGATTAAATTATCAATTAACATTAACATTAACAAAAAATTCTAACGTTATTAAATTTAAGATGCACATTGATAATACTATTCTTGATCATCGTATGCGACTTATTTTAAATACACAATTAACGAATGTCGTTAGCTCGTTCGCAGATACCCCATTTGGTATCATTGAACGTCCTACTGAAGACAAACACCTTAAAGACTGGGAACAAATTGGTTATAAGGAAGAACCAACAAGTATGCGACCAATGATTCATTTCGCTAATTCACATAATAAAGAAGTAAGTTGGTCTTTTCTAACCTTAGGTACGAAAGATTTTCAATTAATTGATAAATCTTTTGATAAATTAGCGATTACATTGTTTAGAGGAGTAGGTTTCTTAGGACGTCCTGACTTAATGCGCCGTCCCTCAGATGCTTCAGGTCTACAAACAAAAATTGTATCAACTCCGGATAGTCAATTAAATAAAGAATTAATATTTGAAGGTGGGCTAGTTGTTGAAGCTGACTTCAAGCCTATTGAACTTCAAAATAAGCATCGCCAATTAAGTCAAAATGAACTTTTCTATCAAGATCAAATAATAAATCGCTTCTCAACACCTTTACAATATTTCATGATGAATCCAGCAAAGACTAACGTTAATCACAATTCAATTATGTCCGTTCAAAATTTAAAGGTCATTATGAGTAGTTTTTCAATATCAGATGATAAAACTGGATTTGAACTTCGTCTTTATAATCCAACTGATAACGTTATCAATCAACCTGGCAATCTCTCATTAAATACTACTTGTAACATTGCTGAACTCGATTTAAATGGTAAAGTTAGCCATTTCATTAATTCAAAAGTTACCACCGTTGATTTACTATCGTTTGGTCCAGGAGAAATTAGAACTTACGGTATCTTTCCAATTAAATAAGTAATTATGATAACTTACGATTTGAGGTATTTAAATGATAAATCAAGAAAAACTAATTAAACAAGTTACGGATTATTCAGAAACAATTTCACTTTCTTCAAAAAAATCTACTGCATTATTTCGTAATGTATTCATTGATACACTAACAAATACGGTTAAAGTACAAAATGATTCAGATATATTCATTGCTACAGGAGATATTCCTGCCATGTGGCTCAGAGATTCGACATTTCAGATACTACCTTATCTTTCACTAACAGATAAGATTCCAGAAATAACATATCTCATCCATGGCGTTATTAATCAACAACTTGCCTATATTAAACATGATCCTTATGCAAATGCATTTAACGAAACTAGTTCTGGTGCACACTACACAGTTGATAAATCAAATATTCCAATATCTGATCTCGTTTGGGAGAGAAAATTTGAAATTGATTCATTATGCGCCCCTATCCATTTGGCATCAGAACTTTATCAAAAATCTGGATATTCAAAACATTTAGACAGTAACTTTTGGCAAACTGTAAAGTTAATTGTGGATACCTTTATTACGGAACAACATCATGAAACTTCCGATTATATTTTTAATCGTTCTAATGGTCCCTCAACAGACACATTGAGTCATGGTGGTAAAGGTGCACCAATTGGGTATACAGGTATGGTTTGGAGTGGTTTCCGCCCAAGTGATGATGCCTGCTTATATGGTTATCATATTCCAGGTAATTGCTATATCATTTGTGTCCTAGATGAGTTGCTTACCTTATCTAAAACACAACCAGCTCCAGTCGAGCTACTTAAAAGAATAAGTCGTCTCCGATCTGAAGTTGAATCTGGAATTGAAAATTTTGGAATCGTATCAGCTCCAAATTCTAATGAAACTATTTTTGCCTATGAGGTTGATGGCTTAGGTAATATCAATTTAATGGACGATGCTAACGTACCTAGTCTATTATCTCTCCCATTTATTGGTTATATTTCACCTGATGACTCTATCTACCAAAAAACGCGTAAATTTATTCTGAGTGATCAAAATCCCTATTATTACTCGGGAAAATATTTAAAAGGGATTGGCAGTCCTCATACACCAAAGGAATATATTTGGCCGATTTCGTTAGCGATGGAGGGATTAACATCAAATAATCCGGAAATTATGCAAAATAATTTAGATATCATTAGTCAAACCGATGATGACACATTACAATGTCATGAAGGAATTAACGTTAATGACCCAAGTCAATTTACTAGAGACTGGTTTTCTTGGGCAAATATGACTTACTGTCAACTTGCTTTACGATATCTGAATATTTAATAATATAGTTAATTTAGAGTAGAGAAATCTACTCTTTTTTTAGGCTTATAACTAATTCAAATCAAAAAAATATTATCATTGAGTATGATAATATTTTTTAAGTATCTCTATTAATTCTTGTTCAACGCCAAGTACATCACTATCCGTCCCTAATCCAGTGATAATATATGTCTCCAGTGCTGAATTCAAATAATTTTTGCTCATAAAATTTGTAATAACTAAATCATAATTCTTAGTAGACTCGTAAACATCTATGTTGACTCGTAAATTAATATTTAATTCCCGACTGGCGTACATCATAAACATTTCCTTAACGCGCTCCTCAGTATTTAAATCCACACCTACCGTTAATAATTTTTCTTTTGCCAATAAACGCGCATTAAAAATTGACATAATCGTCTTGATAAATGAGTCACCATACCTTGAATAAAAGGCATACCATTCGGGATCGCCCTTCGATTCTTCAATCATTGCACTCATGGCATTTTTTACATTTTTAAGAACTAACTCATTATCTTTTCTAAGGCGATAATCTTCCATCATATCTGTACTAGCAGATTTTAAAACGCCGTGAAATAAAAAGGCTTCTGTACAAATTGGATATAAAGACTCACTTAAATCGCCTCCAGCAACCTGAATACCTAAGCTATTCTCAAAGCCATTTTCTAAAAATTCAACAGCTTGTTGCAATTTATTATTATTTTTACGATTAACGGCCACGAAATCATGGGCAACAAAGGTGCTCCATGGTACTGGCACAAAAGCCGTGGTCCAAGCGTAAAGTAGTGCACTTTCAAAATGAATATCAACTTTATGCTTAAACTCTTTAACAATTTCGCCAAATTCTTCTTCAACGCTATCGAACAAAGAATTATTTTTTATCATGTCTTCTAAAACAACTGAAATACTACGATTATCTTGATCGTTAACCATCATTCGTTGACTTGTTACTTTTAACCAAAGCTTTACTCTAACTAAACTACTATCATTCACATTAAAATCAAAATATTCCTCAAACCGTTGGATGACTGCCATAATAATGCCATTTTCACTTGATTGTTCGAATTTAAAATCAATTCCTAAAAACAATGAATAATAAAAAAAGCGAATTTGACTTTCGTTACCTAACATCACACCATGAGAAATTTTCACATGAAATTCTTCTAAAAGAGAATTTAATCGCTTAATCCTTCTAAAAATAGAAGCCTCACTGACATTTAATTTAGTATCTAGATTCTCAACTTTTGCATTACCTTTAGTATAAAAGGCCATTAAAATCTGATAATTTATCGATTTTTTTATATACCGATAAATCGTTTGATTAAAATTCATTTCGCCTTTACCTAATAATTGGACGTTATTTTTTGTAATAATCATGTAGGGTTCATCCCCGGAATTTAAATCTTTATCCAATTGTTGTAAAGCAACTTTTACAGCCGTTTCAGAAACATTTAATTGCTCACGTAATCGTTTTCTTGATAAACCAGTTTCGTTCAAAGCTAATATTTAAATAATTTCGCAAATTAGCCATTCTTGTTTATCGAGAATGTTTTTCTTGTACAAATGCTTACCTCCGAGTATTTCCAATCATTAACATAAATATTTTTTTGAGTTAAATTTTTATCCCCAATACCATACTTAAAAAATAACTTATTCCCCAGAATTATTATCCTCTTTATGTTAACATTTAACCTATTTCATGTCATTTTTTATTCTAATTTCTCTCCAAATACTAACGATATCTTATCTATCATTTAACTTGACATCTAAGTTAAATTAATTCAATTTCCTACTAAAATAACCCTTAACCAGGAAAGTTTCTTGGTTAAGATCTATTATTTGAAGATGACGATCTACCATGGACAATTCTAATTTATTACTATCCAATTTAAAGTTATCGAAAAATTTAAAACCTAAAATAATTGAAATTAATTTAACTAAAGAATACAAAGACAGAAAAATTGTGCATTCTATAAAAAAATAACATAATCCATTATTAATCATTATCATTTATAATTGAATAATTCTAAGAATTGATTTTGATAATTTCTCACGTTTCTCATCTGTTAACGTACTAAAATATTGTAATAATTCTAAAGTAGGTATATCCGAAAACTGTTGCCTACTAAAGAAGTCTGACAATTCCAATTCTAGCGCACTGGCAATATCAGATAATTTATTAATACTGATATTAGCAACGTCCCCTCGTTCAATTCTAGAAATCAAACTAATAGAAACGTTAGACTTTTCAGCAAGCTGCTCAATTGTTAGACTAAGTGCCTTACGTTTTTTTCGAATTAACTGACTTATCGTTTTAACCATTAACTTTCTCCAATCACGAATCTTATTTTACAATAAGTGAAATCAAAGAAAGCTTAAAGATTTTTAAAAACGTTAATTTTAGCAAAAAGCATATTATTATACTTGTTATCATTATAATAAGAATTATATAAACCATATTTAAGTGATCTAAATTTGATTTTTACTAGCATATGAAATGGTACCATATTACTCAAAAGTGCTGCCTAAATCTAGTAATTAAAATAATTGTTACAAAAAAAGTTATCAACTTAATGATAACTTTTCATTTTGTTTATAATTAATCGTTTAAGTTATAACGTAATTTCATTTGTTCGGAACCAGATATAACCATTTCACCTAACAATTGTGTTTGACGTTTTAATGATTCTGTAGCTAACTTATTATTCATTTCTTCTAAAAATGCTGTGATATTTGCTTGTGAACTAACTGCCTTATCAGCAACATTTTGAATTTCATGGTAAGCACTCATTGCTTCAAGTTCAAATGTATTTCGCATATCTACGTAGAAGTCATAATTCGTATCGCCCAACAATGCAGTTGTACAACTGAGCCAATACATATTATTTAAATCAAATTCACCTGTCGCATTTTTATATGATTCTGGTGTGTCATTAACGTTCGCATAGAATGGCACAATTGTATTAAACGTATTTGCACCATAAGCTAACCAGTGAATCCCAGCAATCTCATCAGGTACATCATTACGAACTTGTAATAAATGTACATTATGATTACGGTTAATCCCAATTGGACGGAATCGTGTTTTAATATCTTCTGGCGCACTACCATAAGGATCGTATTCCGTATTTTCAAAATGTGCACTCAAAACAAATTTAACATCTTCAATTGAAATTTTACGATTTGCATGACAAATGAAAGGTAAGTCTTGATCCATTGGATCTTGAATAATTTCAGGATTGAAATATTGTTGACCGTACCATGTACGGGGATTATTGTAGACCGTATCTTTAATTGATGCACTACCAAAGATATGACGTAAATTGTAACCCTCAAAATCAGGATTTAACTTATTATTATCAATTAAGACTTTTAAATCTTCAGAACAAAGTGTGTCTTCTGAATCAAAATCAAACATATCAATATTTCGACGGTTAGGTGCAACAACATAAGCGTCATCCGGAATACGAACAGCTGCCCAATGATGGCCACCGATTGTTTCAAGCCACCAAACACTATCATTATCGGAAAATGCGATACCATTTGGTTCATATGTGCCATGTGTTAAGAGTAAATCGCCTAAACGTTCAACCCCTTCTTTAGCACTATGAATATATGGTAAGACGAGCGTTACAAGATCTTCTTCACCAATTCCACCAGCAGCATAAGGATCAAGCCCTTGAATACGTGGATTACTTGTAATTGTTTCTGTAGCAGACATCGTTACATTATCACTATTGATACCCGCTGCAGGCCAAATTCCGTTTGTTAAAAGTGAGTTTGGAATTGAGGTATAACGCATTGGATTATCTGGTAATTCTACCTTTACACCACTAATAACAGATTGATAATTACGTGGTTGATCTTCAGGTTGTACAACAACAAAACGTTGTGGATCTAAAGCTTCATGCCCATCATCATTTCGAGAAATCATTGTTGAACCGTCGATTGAAGCATTTTTACCAACTAAAATTGATGTACAAGAACCTTGAACTCTTTTTGTCATTTTCCACACACTCCTTATTGATTTTATACTAATAGTATAGCGGTTTTAGCGGTAAATTAAAAGCAGTCTTAACCCCATTTTTGGCGTTAAGACTGGCTCTACAATTTCGTTGACTAAAACTAATTGAAAGCGGTGAAAGGTATGTCCCATACCTGTATTATACAAAATTTGCGCAAGACCTATAATTTGAATAATTTTGTCATAAAGATATTAAAATCATATGAAAAGGAAAATGATATTGACTGTGACGCTACGGTACATCATATACTGACGGTAGTATACATTTTAAATAACAAAAATTATTGATGAATTTAACTGTCCTAGTTGTTTATTCACCTATCTTTGCGTAAATATTTAGGACGTATGGCTACCAACCTTATAAATAACAGAATACTCTGGTGAAAACATGAATTTATCTGAATTAGTACTATACGCCAAGGAAAAATATAATATTATCGAACAATACAAATGGCCTAAATTCCCTAGTTTTTCGGTGTTGGTAGATCCCAGCACAAATAAATGGGTGGCTGTTTTGATGCGTCAAAAAAACGCTACTTCTGGTGATAATATCGAGCGTTGTGACATCAAATACGCACAGGAAATACCAACTGATATTTTACCGTCTTACCTTTCGTCACCTTTTCGAATGCGCGGTCCGAAGTGGTTAGGCGTCCATTTTGACGACAGCACAGACCCAGATGTTATATATCGTATTTTTGATAATGCACTTGAAAAGAACGAACAAAGCGGTAATACGATTGTTCTAAACGCCGAACCTGAACCTATACAACAGCAACAATACCACGCGGTTCCTCTGACGTTTAAGGGAATGACTTCTGATGTCAAAGAAAATAAAATTCCTGAAAAAATGATAAAAATGAGCCAACTCTATGCTTACGGTGATAACTCTTTCAAGCAAAAATGCCGGAATTTTTATGTCCAAGGACAATTTATGGCCGACTACGAAGATGTTTTCTCCTACAATGTCGACATACACCGCTACTTTACAACCTACCATGATCTTGGTTTGAAACAATTACGCGGCTATTTTAGTTGGCGAACAAACATCCGAAAAGGCATTTATAAAAAAATCACGACCTCACTTGCATACCTATATTTGTATGAGTTGGTTAATGGCATAGGCACATCATCCGTGATAGACAGCCTACAAAAAATAAAAGCATTTGAAATCAATTATCTGGACTCCGGTATTGGAGATAATCGTATACGCTTAAACAGCCATAAATGGTTGTTTGAACTAGCAGTAATAAATGGTATAGAACCAGACACGACGTATCAGTACGCTGATACCGAAAAATTACAAAGAGATAATGCAATCATGATTTTAGGTGATCCAGAAAAGCATGAAGACAAAGCAGTATTTGATGCGCTTTGTCTTTTTGGAAGACATAAAATTTTGGCATCAGCTGTCCTTAAAAAACATGAAAAACACGGCACACAGTTATTCGCTCAAGTGTGGCGAACAGCTATAAAAATGGATAATAACTTATTTTCTGCGTGCTTTGGCACAATACATTCTCATCTTTGGTACCCTCTAGGCAACGCCGTATATTACCAAGTAACGCCACAACAGCCACTTATATACAAGTTGAATGATATCCGAAAATATACCTACAAAGATAATGCGTGGTACGAACAGAGTTACCAAAAATTTAACTTTCATCAAGAAAAGTTAGATGGTCTTTTGCGTGAAACAGATCGTATGTTACGACTTTATTTAAAAACTGGTTATCCTTTAAAAGCACGAGATGCAGAAACCTGGGCAGCACCGTACGTTAAAACTGTCATTGCAGCTGACCGTGATTCTCGTTTGAAAGCAGATAAGCCTAAGGTTACCATTCAATTTTCAAATTTAGATAAAATTAGAAGCGATGCGTTTGAAACACGAGACAGTTTGTTAACTGACGAAGAAAAAGATACTTCTGAAAACGTATTACCAAAGCATAATAACATATTGCCATCCACTGAACAGACTGGCCTCGAAAAAATACCTGTTATTGATTCAGAGCCTACGCTGTCACTAAGCAAGACCCAGTTAGAATTATTAAGCTTATTAGTTCGAGGCGAATCTGTCACAGACATGATCCGTGATATGCATGGCATGCCTGAAGTGATTACCGACACGTTAAATGAAACGCTTTTTGATGACATCGGCGACTCAGCTCTACAATGTGACGGCGATACCATCTTTCTTATTGAAGACTATCGGGACGATTTAATTGAAATAATTAGGAGAAATATGAAATGACAAAACAAACTCAAAAAGTACCAAAGCGCATTGCACAAACAGTATTAAATTCCTTAAAGGGTGGTGTTGTCCCTAGAATTGGACTACCTTACGTTACGGTGGGTAGAAAAAATGAAATTCAGGCACTTTTACACGATGTCGATATCATATCAGAAGGCGGTGCATCTTTTCGCTTCGTTGTTGGTAGATATGGCTCAGGTAAAAGTTTTCTGATGCAAACGATTCGTAATTACGTGATGAACAGTGGCTTTATTGTTGTCGATGCAGATTTATCACCAGAACGACGTCTTCAAGGATCAAAAGGTCAAGGTCTTGCAACCTATCGCGAATTAATTAGTAATCTATCTACAAAAACAAAACCTGAAGGTGGTGCACTTAACTTAATTTTGGATCGTTGGATTAGCAGCGTTCAAACAAAAGCAGCCAGCGACAGTGGCCTAACCCCAGGTGATCCTCGGTTGACTGCGATGGTAGATCAAAATATTTACACAGTCACTTCCTCAGTCAGTGAACTTGTATACGGCTTTGAATTTGCTAAATTACTTTCTTCCTATTATCATGCCTATGTCAACGCCGACGATGAACTGAAAGCAAAAGTCATCCGCTGGTTCCGTGGGGAATATGCTTTAAAACGTGAAGCCAAAAAGGACTTAGATATTAATATTATTATTACAGATGATAATTGGTATGAATATTTAAAACTTTTCGCTGCTTTCTTTAGATTAGCTGGTTATTCTGGCATGCTAATTATGATTGACGAGCTGGTAAATATCTATAAGATTCCAAATAGTATCACGCGTCAATATAATTATGAAAAACTGTTAACGATGTACAATGACACACTGCAAGGTAAAGCTAAATATCTTGGTATCATCATGGGAACTACTCCACAAGCTATAGAAGATAAACGTCGCGGTGTTTATAGTTATGAGGCCCTGCGTTCTCGTCTAGCTGAAGGTAAGTTTTCAAAACCAGGCGCTAGAGATTTGTTGGCCCCGGTCATCAAGTTAGAACCATTAACAGCTGAAGAGATGCTAATTCTATGTGAAAAGTTGGCTATTATGCATGCAGATCTCTATAGTTATGAAAAAAAGATGACAGACGATAACCTCGCCACCTTTATCCGAATTGAATATGAACGCATCGGAGCAGATTTAAATATTACCCCACGCGAGATTATCCGTGATTTCATTGAGGTATTAGACATTTTATATCAAAATCCAAATCTATCCATTGACACAATATTTGATTCTGATGAGTTTTCTTATGCCAAATCAGAGGCTGTTTCTAACAAAGTGGCTGACAATTTTTCTGAATTTACAATTTGAGAGGTATTCACATGGATATATATAACCGATATGCGCCTTTTATTCAAGACTACATTTACCGGTCTGGCTGGCGAACCCTGCGCGCTGTTCAAAATGCGGCCGGAGATGCCATTTTTAACACAGATAAGAATGTTCTTTTAACGGCATCTACTGCTTCTGGGAAAACGGAAGCTGCTTTTTTCCCTATTCTAAGCCTACTTGATGAACAACCATCAAGCTCAGTTGGAGTACTGTATATTGCCCCCTTAAAGGCTTTGATCAATGACCAATTTGGTCGATTAAATGAGCTTTGTGAAGAAGCTGATATTCCAGTCACACGTTGGCATGGGGATGCCCCTCGAAGTCAAAAGCAAAAATTACTACGCAAACCAGCCGGTATTTTACAAATTACACCGGAGTCCTTAGAGGCTTTGATGATAAACAAGTCTATGGAAATCCCTGCCCTTTTTGGTGATTTACGCTTTATTGTCATTGATGAGATACATTCACTTTTACGTTCGGATCGTGGTGGACAAACCTTTTCGCTAATTGAACGCCTCTGTCGACTATCGGGCAGTAATCCAAGACGAATAGGATTATCAGCTACAATCGGAAATCCAAAAGCAGCGGGTAAATTTCTTGCCGCAGGTAGTGGCAGAGAAACTATCATCCCAAAGTTTGACGGTGGAAAAGAAGTATGGCGACTGTCAATCGAACACTTTTTTAATTCAGAACCACAAGCTAACGAGACGATAAATAGCGTGATAACAGCCCCACCTACCTCTGCTTTAGAACCTGCCACAGATAAAGCTCCAAAGGCAGCAAATCCAGGTATAGGCTATATTTTTGAACATACACGTGGCAAAAAATGCCTCATTTTTACTAACTCGCGAGAAGAGTGTGAATTAGTCTGTCAAAATTTACGGCAGTACTGTGAAGTCAACAACGAACCGGATCGTTTTCTTATTCATCACGGAAACCTTTCAACAGCCTATCGAGAAAGTGCTGAAGAAGCCATGAAAGATGCTGATTCTCTCATGAGCGTCTGTGCCACCGCAACACTAGAACTTGGTATCGACATTGGTAGACTAGAACGCGCCTTTCAGCTAGATGCACCATTTACGGTTTCCGGATTTTTACAGCGTATGGGCAGAACCGGCAGAAGAGGTGACCCTTCTGAAATGTGGTTTGTTATGCGCGAAGACCACCCAGAAGCTCGTGCTATGCTACCAGATTTGGTGCCCTGGTACCTTATTCAGGGTATCGCTCTCGTACAATTATATATCGAAGAACGTTTTGTAGAACCACCCAAAACAGACAAATTGCCTTTTTCCCTGCTTTATCACCAAACAATGAGTACATTGGCATCATCTGGCGAAATGACACTTGCTGAACTTGCTTCACGCGTCCTAACGCTTTCTGCTTTTCATCGAATTAATCAAGAGGACTTCGGAACTTTACTGCGTCATCTGATCACAATCGATCATATCAATCGTACCGAAAATGGCGGTGTAATTGTTGGTCTTGCTGGTGAACGTATTGTTAACAACTACAAATTTTATGGGGTCTTTCAAGAAAACATCGAATATACAGTCCGTGCAGGATCAGAAGAGTTAGGTACAATTGTCAAGCCACCACCAGTCAGTGACAAGATTGCCATAGCAGGACGTGTATGGGTTGTCGATGAAGTTGATCACAAACGTCGTGAGGTATACTGTACGCTCGTTAAAGGTAACAAACCAGCCTACTTTGGAGATGTCGCTGGGGATATTCACACCAGAATCCTAGAACGTATGCACGATGTCCTTGCAGAGCAAAAAGACTATTCCTACTTAATGCCACAAGCTAGAGGCCGTCTAGCAGAAGCCAGAGAAACGTTTAAAAAGGCAGAAATGGCTAATCGTCCACTGGTTCATCTTGGTGGCAAAATGTGGGCATTGTTTCCATGGCTTGGCAGTTACGCGTTCCTTGCGCTTGAGCGGTTTCTGAAAATCCGTTGTGGTAAACGTCTTGGGTTGAAAGGCATGAATTCATCACGACCATATTACCTACAATTTACCATGTCTGTCAGTGAAGCAGAATTTTATAAAATCGTAGCAGAAGAAGCAGCTACCGATTTTGATCCTTTGGCATTGGTATATGAAAAAGAAGTGCCTGTTTTTGAAAAATATGATGAATATGTACCAGAAGAATTAATTCGTAAAGGATTTGCAAACGGTATCTTAGATCTCAAAGGAATGCAAAATCGCGTGCTTAGTTGGCAAAAACATCTCTAAACAGAGATTCTAAAGTATCAATGTGATAATAAACTAATTAGTTATCTACTTCAACAACGCTACTAAATCATCCGGCACATGACGTGGTCCTCTGATAGAGGTCGCGCCATGTTTTTTTAATTTCTCTAAGGTAAATGCTTGCTCATCATACGTTGTTATCAAATGTAAATGCATCATATACTTCATCGAAATATGCTTATCATGATGCGGATAAGCATCCTTGGCTTTGACAACTAAACATTTATAAATGATCGCTTAAATTGGCGCCGTAACAGACACACAAACAACATCATTTTCTTTAATATATATGTATAAAAAAGAAGGCTCGCATTACGAGCCTTCTTTTTTTGAAAACTTGAAAGTTTCCGAGACTATTCAAATTAAGTTCATCACATTTTTCCTAGTACTAATCATGTCTAATCGCACTGTTCAAATTCTTATGATTAAAAAAATAGATACTAAAAGCTACTGGAACAATTAAAATCATAACTGGAAAAAGTAATTTTATTGGTAAAATATTTGTAATAATGCCACCTAGAATTGGTCCTAAAGACATTCCTATGTCACTCCCCAAATAGTAAGTTGCAGTAGCCAGCCCCTGTTCTTGCAAAGGCGCTAATAATAGAGCTGTAGACTGGCAAACAGAAACCATTGTTCCAAACCCAATGGCCATCAAAGCCGCAGCTAACGCCATCTCTAAATTGTTATGCATTATGGTTAAGAAAAAAAGATAGCCCACAGTCACAATCATACAGATATAAAACCAAACACCAAAGGGAATACTGTCAAAATAGTTTTTTAATAAAATTCGACTAAAAATCAAAACAATTGAATAAATTACAAAAAATAAGCTAACAGTAATATTTAGATTACTTGCTCGAACATACATTACAATGTCAGCCTGGACCGCAAAATATGGAATAGAAATTAAAGCAAAAATTGATGCAACTGGTAATGCACTTCGTTGAATCAGCTTAAAATGTGTCGCTTCCTTACGAACGAAAGATGGCATGGCTCGATTATCAATAAACTGAATTGTGATTACCACGGCAATCGCACTGACAGCGGCCAAAAGAAAAATCATTTTATACCCTACTTTTTGATATATCTCAAGTGACAAAACTGGGGCAACTGCCATAGAAAGAGCGTTTACCAACCCATAATACCCCATCGCCGCACCAACACGTTGGCGCGGCACCAAGAAAGCCAACCAGGTTGCCAAGCATACAGTGCATAAGACAAAACCAACCCCATTAATGACTCTAAAAAAGAATAACCAAGCAGTATTAAAAGAAAACATATATCCAAAATCACTAATGGCACATAGAATACCACCAATAAATGTTAACCCATATTTTGATATTTTATCGGTAAGATTTCCAGCAATAGGTCTTAAAAATAATGAAGTAATACTCATAATACCAACAATTAAACCTGCTAGAGTACTAGTAATACCTAAATGTGTAACATAGCCACTGATTAACGGATTTACCGACTGAATACTAAATTGATAGAAAAAAGTGGCTATCATTACATAAATAACGTCTTTAGAAATAAATGTTTTTCGGTCCAAGTCCTTGTATCTCCCTTTATTCGTTCTAAGTCCAAGAAAATCCTCAAATGTTTCACAATAATATATAGTTTTCTCCACCAATTATTCAGAAATGCAAAATCTATAATTAATCCGAACAAAATTTAAAAGGTCAAAAAATTATGTCTTGCTATCAAAAACAATCACCGCTAGTTTTAGCTTTCGGTCGTCTGCGGAAGCGAGAAGCCAACACATCTTTAAACTGTTGTCATACTTGTTATCTCCAAAAAACACCAATTTGAGTCAGCTAGCCAACAATGAATTGACCTCCACTTTTTGCTATAAACTATTAAGGACGGTCTATTCCTTTAAATATTTCAAGAATATCCAAACTATGTTCTGTAGCATTATAAGGCATGTTTCCAATTCCTTTAGCACTTATTTTATCTACTTTAACAGCGTCCCAAGTAAGATCGGAATGACCTTCCGCCATATCTAATAACGTGTCTTTAATATAATTGTCCCGATCAATTTGTTCTTGACTGGCATTAGGGCTAATCTGTCCAACAATGCCGTACATCTCTGTTCCATGGACAGCGACTTCCGCTCCTTTGACAGGTGCAACAACTAACACATGTGATGTTCCACCTGCATTAGCATGAGCCACTGCTCCACGAATTTGAGGTAATGTAAAGGATAAATGCGTTAATAATAATCCCCTTACCTCTACAGGCTTCAAAGTATCATCAGCAAAGGAATTGATTACTTGCTGGGCTCTAGATAAAGGAATACGCATACTGTGGGCAAATTGCTCTGTAAGCCTGTCAAGGGTCACTGGATCAAAATCTTTTGTCCGATTTAAGACCCAATAAAAAGTTTCTTCTGTGGTACTACTAAATAGAATATCTACATCTTTGTGTTTCCCAGATTCAAGAACATGCATCGGGTGATCAGCTATAACCCCATTTATTAGTTGACTATCGTCAGTAACAGCTATCACATCATTGTCAATGCCATGTGGAGTACCCGGATCAGGTGATTGAGTTGCATTCATTGCTTCAGCTAATTCATAAGCATCGACCTGTAATAAGTGCTCTGGATTATTAACACAGTCAAAATGTTTTAACACTTTTAGAGCACGCTCTTGCGCCACCCATTGAGGCACTAATCGAGAAGGCATACCAGAAAAAGCTGCTAAATGATGATAAAGATTGTCAGCACTAGGCGCTGATAATAGTTCTAATGATGAAAAAGCACCTGCACTATGTCCCGTAACTGTGACATTATTAGCATCACCGCCAAAATAAGCAATATTTTTTTGAATCCATTTAAGAGCCGTTATTATATCTTTAAGACCAAGGTTAGTTGCATCTTTTAATTTACCACCATACTGTGCTAGTGATAACCAACCAAACGGTCCAAGGCGATAATTAATAGAAACGCCTATCACACGACCAGTACTAGCTAGTCCTGATACGTCAGAAACTGCTTGTGTATTTGATCCTAACACCCAGCCACCACCAAAAATATAAACAACAACTGGTAATGGTTCCTCCCCCATGTCTTCAGGGGCCCAAATATTAAGGTTTAGACAATCTTCGCTAAGTCCGCTAACGGCTCCCAGCCAACTTGTATCGCCAGCCTGCAAAGGTGCTGGTCCATACTTAACATACTGCTTTGTTTCATCAAAAGGAACCAACTCTGGTTCAGCAAATCTTTCAGCTTTGGCATAGGGAACGCCTAACCAACTGTGTACTTTATGTGTCGTCATTTCTATCTACTCCAATTTAAATTATTTATGTTATCTGACTGATTATTCCGATTTGTATTAATAATTATTCTTGTAAAACTTTTTCGCAACATCAAGGTCAATGCGAAGCAAACTCTATTTTGTCGGCATTCTTTTGTAAATCACTAATTGTGTATATTTTGTGCCTTCAAAATAGTTAAGAGAACTGTTTCAGTATATCGTGAATAAAGGTTAACTTCACCTTTTTAAACAATACTTTTAGCTTTACCAAAATCCATATCCATTGGTCGAATAAATGACCAAGTTGAGTGGATTACTTTCCAGCCATCTTCTTCTTTTTGATAAACTTCAATACAATTGTATTGCATATCAATCAACGTCGTTTTTGCATATAGTTGATATGTTAAAACAGCCATATCATCGACTGCTTGCACTCGTGGATATTCAAAATCGTAACTGTCAGCAAATAGTTTTCCTTCAACATTAGCTAAAACTGATTCTTTTATGTCTTCATAACTATCAACACGTCTTTTAACAGCACCGTCAAAATACGAAAACTGTTTTTGTGACCAAATATTTAGGTAACCCGAAGTGTCCCCTTTGAACCACTTATCCAACGCACCCTTTTCTAGTGCAATAATCTCTTCATTTAATTTGTTATTTGTATTAATCATTTTTTCTCCTTATTTATAAATTGGTCAGATTTCATGCCATAGCGATGTGCCTCTTGAATATCTCCCAGTTTGAATACCTTTTCAAGGTCTCTACTGAACCCCCCATCATGATAAAAACCTGCTGATCTTTTTTTAATTGACTTTTTTTGAAGTGGCATAAGCTTCATCAACAGCCTCAATAATTAGTACTTGCGGTATATTATCAACATAGACTATCTCGTTACGTCACAGTCAACCAAAAAGCATTAATTGAATCCGCTTAAGTATATTGACTATCCTTAAGCGTAACAGGTTACAATTTTTAAGAATAATTCCCGCGTTAACATTATTCTTCATTTTGATACCATTTATTGGTGTTGGCAACATTTACACGACCGAATTATGTTTGAATTCTCTTTGAAAATAAAAAAAGAAAGACCAATTCGAAAATGAATTGGTCTTTCCAAAATTTACCCACCAACACTCGTTGACATAGGGGTCTTAAGACTTCTTCTACTCATTCTATAATCTTAGAATTTTACTTTTTAGCCTTTTTTGATTTTTTTCTACCTATCATAAAGATAACTGATGTTGCGAGTAATGCAGCACCTAATAACGTTACCAAAAGACTTGTTGCCTCATTTGTTTGAGGAAGATTTCCTGTATCACTCTTTGTATTATTTGCTTTGCTTACTGTATTTGAGTGAGTGTTTCCTTCAGGAACATCCGTCAACGTTTCTGTTGTTGTATTTCCTTTTGAATTATCTGTTGGTGGTGTTACCGGCGGTGTCACTACTGTTTTATCTTCATCTTTAACATAAACATACGTGACTGTTTGTGCCGTATCCGTGAAGATACCTTTAGCATTACTTGGCGCCTCTTTCAACATCCAACCTGAAAGTTGTTTCTCTTTAGATGTATATGCGTCACCAATCTTACCAGAGAATGTTACTGAAGCTGATAATTCATTACCATCTTTATCAACATATTTTACAGTGACATCTTTAGCAGCTGATCTCGTATAAACATACGTAACTGTTTGAGTCTTATCTGTAAATGTTCCTTCTGCATTTTTAGGAGTCGTTTTAACATTCCAACCTGCAATACGTTTAGCAGTTGTCTTGTATGAATCTCCTAATTTACCAGAAAGATTATCTGGTGTTGCTAGCTCGTTGCCTTTTTCATCTACATACTTAACTGTTACAGCTTCAGCATCTGTTTTTTCATACACATACGTAACTGTTTGGGCTTTATCCGTAAATGTTCCGTTGGCGTTACTTGGCGTTTCTTTTAACGTCCAACCTACTAATTCCTTAGCGGTTGTCTTGTAGTCAGCGTCAATTTTACCAGATAAAACATCTGATGTTGCTAACTCGTTACCTTTTCCATCTACATATTTGACCGTCACATCAGCTGCATCTGCTTTTTCATACACATACGTAACCGTTTGTGCAGCATCTGTGAATATTCCTTGTGCATTCTTTGGTACTTCTTTTAACGTCCAACCTGATAATACTTTGGCATCAGTTGTATAAGCATCCCCAACTTTTCCTGAAAGCGTATCAGCTTTAGTTAAATCATTCCCACTTCCATCAACATATCTAACTGTAACAGGGACAGCATCTGCTTTTTCATACACATACTTAACTGTCTGAGCTTTATCCGTAAATACTCCCGTTGCGTTTTCAGGTATTTCTTTTAATGTCCATCCTGAAATATTTTTAGCGGTTGTACTATATGGATTTGATACTTTTCCTGAAAGCACATCTGATTTAGCTAATTCATTTCCGTCTACATCAACGTATTTAACCGTGATATCAGCTGCATCCGCTTTTTCATACACATATGTGACTGTTTGTGCGGTCTCTGTAAATGTCCCACTTGCATTCGTTGGTGTTTCTTTCAACGTCCATCCTGAAATATTTTTAGCAGTTGTACTGTATGGATTTGATACTTTTCCTGAAAGTACATCTGATGTTGCTAATTCTTTTCCATCTGCATCGACATACTTAACTGTAACGTCAGCCGCATCCGCTCTTTCGTAGACATATGTGACTGTTTGTTTATCAGCAGTAAACTTACCACTTGCGTTACTTGGTGTTTCTTTCAATGTCCATCCTGAAATAACAGCAGCATCTGATGTATAAACATCACCAAAATCACCAGTAAGTTCTTTTGAATCAGCTACCGATTTACCATTTTCATCGACATATTTAACAGTCACTGGTGCAGAAGTTTTCTTATAAACATAGTTAACTGTTACTGCATCAGCCCCAAACTTACCAGAAACGTTACCTTCTACTTTTACAAAGTCGTAACCTGAAATCTCTTTTTGAGTTGTCGTATATGGATCATCGAAGTACCCACTTTGGACAACATCATCAGCAAGTTTATTACCATCTACATCTACATAATTTGCAGTAACATCAGCGCTAGCACGAATTAATTGTGTGCCTATTGCACCAGTTTCAACAACTTGCAACTTGTTAATTGCGATACCAAAACTGTTGTAAGCACCACGTGTTTCTTGAACAGCGCGTGACACTTTCGTTGTTTCAGCTGGTTTATTACTAATTAATGTTGAATCTGAAATTTCAGATTCTTTAGGCGCAACTAGATCAAATGATAATGTAACTCCCTTACCTTGGGCCCATTCAACTCCGTCATTAAGCGTAATTTTGTATGAATGAATGGTTGACCAATCAGCTACTTTATCAGCTGTTACCCAAGTTGCATCTTCAGCCCCAGTTGGGTCAACAATTTTAGCCGTTCCTGCTGGATAATTTGTATTCTTATCTAATATACCGGCACGTTTAGGATTTTTAGATGTACTATATAAAACAGTCATCTTATTTTCCCATGCACTTGGTAAAGTAATGGCCCCATCTAATTTCATTTCATAAGCCGAATTACGTGCTGCACCATCGGTAATATTTGAATCTCCGACAGATGGTAAAACATCTAAGAACTGCATTGATGTAATTTTATCATCTGTATTATTTGTTAATGTTGCTTGATAAGTGGCTTTTTTGCCGACTGTAACATTACCTAAATCGCCAAACTTATCATCTTTATCACCTTTAATACTTGCATCAACATCAATATTTGATTCTTGATTTAACACATATGAATTACCTGTTTTAATAATTGGTGTGTCTGTTTTACCATCTTTATCAATATCATCTGTATCAACAGATTTTACTGTATCCGTTAAAAGTGGTTCATCACCTGTCGGTTTCACAGCTGTATAATCAGTATCACCAATTGTTCCTGTCATGTTAAATGTCATATTAGGTGTCGCATCTTTTGAAATATTAATTTTAAATTGACCATTAAGGAATTTACCGGCTACTAATTTGTCGCCATTCATTGTTACTTTAACGAGTTGTCTTCCAGTACCTTTGTAATCCTTATCATATAATTCAGCGCTATAGTTCGTTGAAGCAACGCTTTCTTTGAACGTTACACCTGTTGGTAATAGCACATAACTCAGATAAGGTCCTGATAAAGGTGAAATTGATGCCTTATTATTTTCTATTGAAGTTAAGACAGTATTTTCACCTTCATTAACTGTACTTCCGACTGTATTTAGTAAACTAACTGAAGCTTTAACAACTTTTGTTTCACCGGTTGTTTTTGCTGCGACTTCAACGTGACGAGGCGCAATTCGATCTGTATAAACCTGACCATTTTCACCCTTAAATGCCTCTGCCCATGGGTTAGATGTGTAATCAACATATCGAGCTGCTTCAAAACCTGTTTCATCAGGTGCCTGAACGCCATAGAAAGTCATATCCATTTTATTAGTTATTTGACCAGTGAATCCTTTATCAATCGTTGCGTTAACTTTCATCCCGCTATTATACAATCCAGCTGGAGCCATTTTAACGGTTTTTTTACTTTCTGGATCATAGGTTGCAGATGCAGCTATGTCTCTATTTGCTGGAACTTTTGTTATCTTCTCATCATGGAACCACAGCCAAATATTAGCCACTTTTTTCCCATCCGGAATACCTAACTGAGCACGTGTGTAATTGGCGTTAGTCTTCATATCCATATTGAGTAATGTCCAGTTATCATCAACTTTTCCATCTGTTTCGTATTTTACCAACATAGCAAATGGTACTTTAGCTTTTGTTGGTGAAAAAGTTGGTAAATTATTGTTTGGCATGTAATAAAAATTACCCGTTGTAAAACTATCAAGATTTAAATGCGTATCCACATCATAATAAATATTATAATAAGAAAATCCAATATAAGGTGATGTCGCATTTTGTGAGGATAATGTTAATCCATAACTTAGATAAGCATCATCGTTAACTGTCACATCCGGGTCAATTAATGTAGCTGATGCCACGCCACCGTTTCCATCTTTTGGTCCTAAATGATTAGTTGGAAATGCTGATCCACCAGGAATTGGAATTGGAACTTCCTTAGGATCATTGGGCATAACCATAACCGTTGATTTAATTGGTGCTGTACTATTTACACTACCATCAAGGAAAGTTGCTGTTGAACTCACTGTATTCGTTATCTGTGAATAATAGGCAGCCTTGTCAGTTACTTTTGCTTGGATAGTCACATTTTTTTCAAAGAAATCAGTCACAGCTGCTTTTTGTTCAGCGTAACTTGGTGCTGTATATTCCCAGGTTAATGTTCTACCATCTGTACTGACACTCGGTTCTTGTGCGCCATCTTTTACACCATAGTAGTCTATTCCAGCGCCTAATTTATAGGTCACGTTAACTTTAGAACCTTCTTTAACATACAGTGCGCCTAATTCCTTTTTCGGCGCACTAACCCCTACACCATAGTTTACAATATCGCCACGATTAGGATTATTATATGTTTGTCCTTCAATACTAGTAACTTTATTTGTCATAGCATAATTATTATTTGCTGTTATATTAATTGAAGTTTTAGAATCATAGCTTTTATTTTCGCCATTCTGATCCGTTCCAGTAAATGTTGCTGCTGTGTCTAATTTTGTATTAGGCATAATTGCGCCATTTGCTGTTCCTATTTTTATAATTACTTTATTTGCTGTTCTTGCATTAAGCGTATCAAAATGATAATTCAATACACCTTTATCTTTATCATAAATTGGTGTGACGCCCGCAATTTTAAGTTCTGATAAATCTTGCGTAAATGTCATATTTTCATTTAAATTACTTGGTAACGTAACCTTTATATCGGCATTGGTAAATGAGGTGTTCTTACCTGAAATTTTAAAATATAAATTAAAATTAGCCAATTGGCCAGCTTCAATCGTATCTTTCTGTGCTTCAACTGTAAGATCCGTATTTGTATCTCCAGTACGAGTCATACCTGTCTCTGCTTTTGTCGCTTTTTTAGCAGTTGACGCCGTAGCTGCTTTTGAAGATGACGTTTCTGTCGTTGGATTAAGGTCCTGCGCAAACACAGAAGATAATGGTAATTGCGTGAACAACGTTATCATTGTTGTTGCGATAGTTAGCCCCTTTTTCATTTGTCATGCCCCCTTGTAAGTAATAACCTATTAAATAATATGCCGCCCCCGGCACAAATTAATTGTAACATCACAACAATCTTATGTAAACGTTTACGGCTTGCACTATTTAATCGTCTTTCCAAAAAAATAAAAGGGCATCGAAATCCTATTAAAAATGGATTTTAATGCCCTTTTATACTACCGTAATTCTAACTTACCACATTTATTAAATCAGACGTGGTCATTTAGAAATAAAACGTTCGGAACCAACTATGTTCACCCTCATATTTAAATACTGACAAATCAAAACCTGATAATGCGTAACTAGTAAACATGACTATAGCGCCAAACCAGATCAGAAATAAACTAATTTTCAACCAATTACGTCTTATATATTCAATCATTTTAAGCGACCTCCTTCAATTGTCTTCTGAATAAACGAATTAACCAGCGTGTCAGACTAATCGAATATTTAATTAAATATTTCGTTGAATACCAGGTCATTGCGATGAATAAAATACCAACACCTACAATTACAAAACTTACCCCAAATTGCATCAATCCAACGTTAAAACCTTGATTAAACATATCAAATGGCGATAGTCCTAAACTAATCACGCCACTGATAATAAATGAGGTAGCGATTACGCCTGCAATCATTGGTACTAACCATATTAAAAAATAAACTGTGGCAATTAGAATAGCAGCCGTCAGCAATAGCGGTCCCCATACAGGTGCTCCTAGGATAAGTAAAATGACAATCAAAACGATTATTGGTGTCGATAACTTTTTTTGTATTTTTGGTCGGTCATTTTGAATCAAACGTATCGCAATTTGACTTGGATTTTCTAAACTTAGAATAATATCTGTCACAGATTCGCCCGCTTCTAAACGGTCATCAATCATCTCGTCATAATAATCAAGTGTATTATCAATGTCTGCCGCTTGATAATGTTTAAGTTCTTCTTCTAGCTCTACAATAAATTTTCTCTTACTCATCGTTACACTCCCTTTATGTAATCGTAAACGTTTATTACCTGTTGCCAATCATCTAAAAATTCTTGAATATCTACTAATCCCGCCTCAGTTATGTGATAATATTTTCGCAATCGACCATTGTGTTCAACACTGTAACTCTCAATAGCGCCTTGTTTTTCTAGTCGTTTCAAAATGGGATAAAGAGTTGAATCTGAAAGTTCAATCACGCTTGAGGTGTCTTTAATAATTTGGTAACCATAAGAATCTGATGTCCTCAGCGTCGCTAACACGCAAAATTCTAATAACCCTTTTTTCATCTGTATATTCATCAACTCACTCCTTTCAAAATCAATACTATACGTTACATAGTATAATGTCAAACGATATATTATTTTATCCAAAAAAATCGACAATGTCAGTAAGACAACATTGTCGATTAAGTGGATTATTAATAATAGCTTTACTCTGTAGAACTGCCAAAAAGTTCATTGTAAGGCTATTTATTTTTTGCTTTAAAGTATTGTACAATTGGTCTCAATAAGAATATGCCTAACAGATAAATCCTAACATCATAAAAAATCGAACTGACTAAACTATCTTTAATAAAGAATGACAAGATTATTAAACATAAAGATAGGCTACCAAGAACAGAAAGGGTTTCATTCATATAATCTTTATATTTTTTCATTTTCATATCCTAACTAAAGCTATTATTTTTTTCAAATTGATAATAACACCTCGTTTTATCTTTGTCTATTTTAAACGATCTTATCAATTTAACCAGTAAGAAGACAGATAAGATTACATCAAATTAATTTTGTAGTATATTAAAATAAATATTAATTCATATCATTATGAAGGGTGGTCCTATCAATGAAAAAAATATTTAAAACTGATAACAATCAAGTGAAGTGGCTAATGAGAATCGGTATCGCACTCTGTATATTGGGCCCATGGATTGCCTTTTTAAATGGAATTGTCGGCTTATCTTTAGCTGGTTTAGGACTTTCTGCTGTTACAGATTCTATTCTCAACTTACCCTTCTTTCAGAAAAATTTTTTTTACTGCTTATTATCAATCCTTTTAATGCTATTGGTTGCTATCATCATTCTCATTTATATCCTTCTAATCATACTGCTACTAAATATACAATTTTAATCATAAACACTGTAAAAATGATTCTTCAATTAAAAAACTAGCTGATAAACCCAAATTAGGTTTATCAGCTAGTTTTCAGTTTTTAATGTCATAACTTTGATTCTGTTTCGTTCGTTTAATCATATAGTGTACATACATTGCAGAGTTCGCAATGGTCACTAATACCGTTATACTCACAATTTCTGGAAAATTGTTAAATATTAAGCTTAATATTACACCCACTATAGTTGTCGTTGTAAAGAATCCAATGACCACATTACCCAATCGTAAGTATTTTTTATTATACGGACTGGTTAAGAATAACCCTAAATAAAATAACGATATACCTAAATATAGACATAGTACTGAAAAGTTTTTAGGTATTTCGATTTCACTAATAAAACCTAACGAAATAGTGACTAAACTTAAGCCAAACAAGACAAAGTAATGAATATAAATTAATCGAATACCTGTTTCACCCGAACGATTTTCATCAATATAATGATCCATTTGAGTAATATAGGTCATAAAAAGTGCACCGATAATCATGAATATTAAAATTGAATAAAAATTAAATGTTTTAACGGTGAAATACGAGGCAATACCGAGAATACTTTCTCCAAATGTAATAATTGTTAATAGTGTTAGACGCTCTAATATATGTGGAAAATTAAGTGGGTGGAGTTTCAAAACTGAACCACCAAGAGCTGGTAATATCCAACTCACTGCAATACCCAGCAAGAATACCGCAATGCCTATGTTTAGTGGCAAAAAGGAGCCAATAAATACGAGTAATGTTCTTGTTGCAACAATCAACATCATTAGTTTAGCAATTTTTTTATCATCCTTTTTAGCAGCTGTCAGGTATACCGTGCCATATTGAACAACTAATACTGTGGATAATAGCCCTGTTGCAATTGCAAATGGTTGGAACCAATTATGGATATCCCCCTCAAAAGCATTGGACATATAAAGTAAAATTGCCATATCAATCATAAAAAGAATAATATCAGTCATCGAGTTTTTTCTATATCGATTAATAAAAACACTCTTAATCATCCATGTGTTAATAAAAACGACCATTACCACTGAAAAGATAATAAATGCACTAATCATACTTGATGTGCTTACTTGAAAATGATGAAGTAAATCCGTAGCTTGTGAAATTGCGTATGCAAAGACTAAATCATAAAATAATTCAGGTAATTCAACTTTCTTTTTTCTGACTTGTTCTACCATTTTAATTCCCTCGTTTTTTTAAAATTAATGAGTTAGATTACTCTACAAATCGTTTAAATACTACTAAAGACATTTTATTATAGCACCTTTTTCCAATTTATCTGAACTATATGAATAGCTAAATAAAAGAACCATCTGGATAAGCACTTTTAGAGAAGCAACTATCTAGATGGCCCTTTATTAATTTTGTAGATACAATTAATAAACGATTATATTTTAAAAGAATCTCTTAATTAATAAGAATCTTTGCCGTTCCTATAAATATCATTACCATCATAGATCTTATCGTTCACTTTAAAATGATTATCCACTTTAATGACAATGTCATTCCCAATCCAATAATTTTTTGGCGTCAATTTTAAAAATCCAAGTTTATTCTTTGCTCCCGATTTGAAACTTTCCATCTCACTTTTATTTATCTCACTCCGTACATACTTAGTCACGCCATCTTGAAATTTAATCACTAAAAATAAATTTGGTAACATGCCGACTTCGTTTATGCTAGGTATCCCATTGTTAGCCATTAGTATGCCTCCTCTTTACTAATCGTTTTTCTCGTATCCACTTTCGTTGTAAGACGCTTAAGTAATACATTCAACCTATATAAAAAAACAAAGTACTGATTACTCAGTACTTTGTCTACGTCTGAAGTATTCTCATCTCAAAAATACTTTCTATTTATTCTATCCATTTATTTGGTGCCATGCTTTTATTTGGGCTAAACGCTCTTTAAAACGTCGTTCCTTACCTTCGCTGGTTGGTTTATAATATCGATGTCCTGCTACGGAAGGTGGCATGGTACTCATAGTCGTTAACTTATCTTTGGCATAATGAGCTAATTCGTACCCTTTACCGTACCCTAGATCTTTCATTAATTTGGTAGGCGCATTACGTATTTGTAATGGTACGGGATCATTGGCCGTGGTTTTAACATCTTTAGCTGCAGCTAATCTTGCCTTATAAACGGCATTTGATTTAGGTGCCAGAGACAAGTAGGTTACTGCTTCCACTAAGTGAACATCACATTCAGGCATACCAATGAATTGGCATGCCTGAAAAACATTAATTGTCACATTGAGTGCATTCGTATCTGCTAACCCGATATCTTCACTTGCAAATCGAACAAGTCGCCGTGCTATATATATCGGGTCTTCTCCGCCTTCTAGCATTCGGGACAGCCAATAAATAGCAGCATCGACATCACTATTACGCATCGATTTGTGCAAAGCTGAAATTATATTATAGTGTTCTTCCCCATTTTTATCATAACGGACAAATCTTTTATTAATCAATTGGCTTAAATTATCCATCGTCACCGTAACGATATTATCAGCTTTTTCACCATTCAGAACTGCCATTTCCAAGGTATTTAATGCCATTCTGGCATCACCATCTGCAAAATTAGCAATCGCTTGAATTTCATCAGAACTAATGTGGATTGTTTGTTCTTCAAATCCGTCCGGGTTGCTGAGCGCGTTTTCGATTAATACAACAATATCTGCCTGTTTAAGCGCATGCAGTACAAATACTTTACACCGGGATAATAACGCTGAATTCACTTCAAAAGACGGATTTTCAGTTGTAGCACCGATTAAAGTAATACTACCTCTTTCAACATAAGGCAAAAATGCATCTTGTTGTGCTTTATTAAAGCGATGTATTTCATCGACGAAAACAATGGTTTTTTGACCAATTTCACAATCTAACTCCGCTTGTTTCATAATTTTTTTTATCTTACTAATACTACTATCAACTGCACTAAAGCTTAAAAAATTAGATTCAGTTTTACTTGCTATAATTTCGGCTAAAGTTGTTTTACCAACACCAGGTGGACCCCAAAAAATCATTGAAGGAACTTGATCACTTTCAATAATTTCTCGTAATATTTTGTTAGGGCCAAGTAGATTCTGTTGACCAACAAATTCTTCTAATTTTCGTGGTCGAACTCGACTGGCTAATGGTGAATTTTGAGGTTGATTAGAGAAAAGAGATTCCTGTTTCATTGATCAAACCACCTTTCTTTTAAGTCTGAATTTTTTCATGTTATACTTAATCATACACTGTACCGTTACGTTACAGACAATAAAGGAGCCTTATATGTTAAAAATAAGTGAGATGGCCAAATTAGCTAACACAACTCGCCGTACATTAATCTTTTATGACCAAGAAAATATTTTTAAACCTGCCCAAAAAAACGAATCTGGTTATCGTTATTATGATTATGACCAATTATACGATTTGCTATTTATACTTGGTTTACGTAGTTTAGATATTTCAGTAGCTGATATCAAGGAAATTAAAATCCATTCAAAAGGCGTACCAACACCTCAATTACTGAATGCTCAAGGTAAAATTGATAAAAAGATTGACGAATTAGTTAAAATTAAAAATGTTATCAACAAAAAAATTGAAGAACAATCTGTTACTAAGGACACTACCCTATATCAGCCCAAGATAGAAAACCGAATGAAAACAATTTTTTGGTGTTCTCGTCAATCCGTAGGTTGTACTGAGGAAGAAGTCGCTCAATTATTTTCAGAATTCTATAAACAATTAGACGCATTAGCTGTTATGGATACAACACAATCTGGATTTTTTACAACATTGGCTGTTGATAATCCAATCGGTTACGCTGAAGCGTCTTTTAGAGTTATCAAAGAAAAACTTACAGATGATCATGACGTTTTTATCCCAATCATGGAAAAACATGCAGGTAATTACGCATGTATTTTAGTGGAAAACAATGAAGCTGGTATCCATCAAGGATTAACTAAACTAAAATCATTCTGTCAAAAAAATAAGTTAAAAACCGCAGACTATTTATGGCAGCTTAATTCTGGCGACACCCTTATTAAAACTGGTTCCTCAAAATACGGCTGGCTTGAGTTTGCCATTTTGAATGAAAAGATTGAATAGACAAGAAAAAAAATTAGGCAACCTTCCTCCGGTTTAATACCGAAGACAAGTTACCTAAAGATGTGAAGTGAACCCAAATATTGGAAACTTAGAAACTACTTTTTTAGATTAGTTAAATAATTCAATCTGACACTCTAGTCGTTAGTAACAATAACCTGTCCGATTGGACGGTCTTTTTCCATCAAATAGCGATGAGCGTCTTGAATATCATCTAGTTTAAAAACTTTAGAAATCGGAAAGTGAAACTGTTTTTCATTAATAATATTAAACAACTCATTAACCATAGAACTATCAACATTAGATGAATCAAAAACTGTCGCGTACTTATTCGCCAAGTTGATGAACGGGTCAAAGTCTTTCCATAACCATTCCCCACTCAATTGACCAACTAACGTGTAAAACCCTCCTGTTTTAAGATGTGCTAAGGAATCCTCTACAGTTGTAGTACCTACCACGTCAATTATCACATCAAATTTGTTACTTGTTTCAATATGATTATCTTGATCTAATATGACTTCATTAGCTCCTAAAGTATATAGCAACTCTTTACGGTTGTTTTGCCTTGTTGTACTAGATACAGAAAGTCCAAATCCCTTTCCTAACAATAACGCAGCCATTCCAACTCCAGTAGTTCCACCACGAATTAATAAAGATTGACCTTCCTTAAATCGTGTTGCTTTTAAAGCCCCAAAAGCAGTATAGAAAGTTTCAGGATAACTGGCTAACTCTATCCAAGTTCCATTGAATGTTACAGGATAAATGATATTATCAGGAACTAAAGCATATTCTTGATAACTACCATCAAATTCACGCCCAAGGCCACCCATAAAAATTACGACCTTTTGTCCTTTTTCTAAGTTACTTTCCTGTGAAGGCTCATAGACCTCACCAACAGCTTCAACACCTATTACTCTCGGAAATTTAACTGAAGGTGATCCACCTTCTCTAGTTAGCACCTCATAACGGTGTACTGGAAAAGCATGAATCTTTATAACTGTTTTATTTTGAGTTGGATTTGGAATTGAGCGTTCGACAATTTCCAGTACTTCTGGGCCACCTGATTTTTTTACAACAACTGATTTCATAATAATTAACCCCCATTAAGTATTTTTTATACATTTACAATATACATAAATATATACTATCTTGTTACGTCACAGTCAAGTTAGAGTGCTCAGCAAATAGAATTATATCGATTAAATGCATTTTATTTAAATTGTTTAAAATAAAAACACCGCATAATACTTAGATTTTCGCCTAAATATTATGTAGTATTTTATTGTCTAAATAAAAGGTCTTCCACCTGCGAGCATTAATCCTAAAACACCCACACATAGGCAACAGATGCCTACCGCGTAGATGATACTTTTATTTAATTGCTTTTTATTTTTTCGTGCAAAGGTCATTTCAGTTAGTCCAATAAATATTAAGGCAACAACTAATTTAATGGCCGTTAAAATTGGATTTCCTTGCCATGCGTACCCTAGCAACATAATACCACTAGCAATTGAAATCAAATATCCCAGTCTCGTAATCATTTGATAAATTTTTGTATTAGTATTTGTAAAAATTGTGAGCGCCACTAGAACCGCTATCACAACCCAAGTAATCAAATGTATCCATAACCAAATCATAGTTAATCTCCTTTTATATCAATCTTACTGTTAGCTTATCATTATCCATCATTAAATCAAGGATTCAAAATTATTTAAACGATTGTGATTACTTTCATGCAAAAAAAATAATCCTTATACTAAAGGATTATCATTTTTAAGCTTATTCCCATTCAATTATAACGGTCGATTACAATCGTTGTTACAACGGCATTTATGCCAGTTTATTATTCATTGGCGGAGCTGCGGCGGAGCAACAGTCTGATTACCATTAAACTTCACCTTAGATTCCTTTGGTGCTGCATAGGTTATATGACCTGACATCATCTGTGCTAGTTCCTTATCTGCACCAACATACATGTGCGCATAGTGCCTTAACGTAATTTCCGGGGATGAGTGCCCCAGCCGTTTAGACAGAACAAGCACTGATACATTGAACTCATTAATCAAGTAACTAGCATGACTATGCCGAAGTCCTTTCCCTTGTATCGGGTGAACATTGGCCAACTTGGCGTACCGATGGATTATCCGCATGAGCGTTGATTTCAGCATCGGGCTTCCGTCATAGCTAAAGACAAAATCATCCTGCTTACCAAAACCATTCTGAGTTTGACGTTTTTTCCAAACACGGAGCACCTTCAAAGTATCCCGATCTATGGAGATAGTTCTCAAACCGCTATCAGTTTTAGTGTAGTCATGCCGTTCCCAATTTTGTTTGGTCTTGATTACCAGCATGTGAGTAACGCGTAATTGTGCATGCGTGAAGTCCACGTCCGCCCATTGTAGCGCCATCCCCTCATTAACACGAACACCCGTCATAAAGTAAACATACAGCATGACAAAGTTCAGGTGTTCGTAGTAGTCGCTAGTACAAATCTGGTTTAGTACAGCTTGAAACTCACTCTTAGTCCAATACGGCACCGTAGCACGTCCCTTAGGTATCGCCTTAACACGCTTTGACACATTACTAGGTAAGTAATTCATCTCAACCGCAAAATCCAGCGATTTACGAAACATACCAAAGACCAAACTTGCATAGCTCTGTGAGTAACCAGCATCTGTAAGCAGCCAGTTCCTAAAGCCCTGAACCTGCCTAACATCTAGCTTTCGTAATTCTATATCTCCAAATTTTTGTACGAAGACGTTTAATGAAGTCTTACGCGTTTCAAACGTTTCTTTTTGTACGCTAGCTTGGTATGCAGGAATATACGATTTTCGCATGTACACGCCATAGGTTAACGCATAGACGGTATGGCCGCTCTCGCGATCAAATTCTGCTTTCAGTCGTACAACTTCCCTGTGCGCAGCAGTCGCTGACTTGAACAACTGGCCATCCGCGTCTTTTTGACTCTTTTTCCGGATTCTTTTTCCGGTACTTTCATCCACCCCCAACTGTATATCATAGTAGTAGCGGCCATTTTGGCCACTGTATACACCAGCGAACTTAGTCTTTGGCATCGTCTGCATCCTTTCGAATGGATGCTCCAATAATTGCCTCAACCGCTGCAACCGGTACCCGACCTAGGCGCCGATTGGTATAAAACTCATATCCTTGTTGTACCATGCTCCGCTTTGCTTGTCTAATTAATTCAGCAGCAGTATTCTCACGATAACCAAGCGATATCAGGTCTTTCTTCGTAACCGTGTTGTTTTCCATTCAAGGGCCTCCTCCATTCCCAAAATCGACCGTATTTTTTAGTTTCCAGACGGTCTTTATATCGTTGTCCTGCGCTAACTTGCCATCGCTCGTAATATCAATCTGGTAAATTGCTACATCTGTTTCCAGCGCACTATCTGGGCTGTCCAAGTGCCCAACAACAAAATTCGGTCTAAAAATTGCGAAATAACTTTCATCTAGATCCCAGTAATCCACAGTCGGCTGCTTTAGTCCATGGCTCACAAAGTACCGTGGTTGATGATATGCGTGCGGTATTTGTAGAAGTTCTTTAGTTATATATTTGGTAATATAGTTAGCTGCCTTACGCTTGTCGGCAATATGGCTTACCGTACTAAAACCCTTTTCCCAGCTATCTGCATTGTATATCTGCAATCCCTTTTTCTTAATTAGCCGCTGACTCTTGGGGTAACGTGCAGGCGTTAAAGGTGGGGCAAGTCCGCCAGTAACGCCATGAAAATGAATTCTACCCGATGAAGGATGAAGTTCAGGAATAAATAGGTAGTCAAACCTACCGAACTTTTCGCGCTGATACTTCAACCAAGCACGCAGCCGCCTTCGTGCATACTCATAGTTCTTTGCATTCACCTTCGAGTCATCAAACGTAAGCGTCCAAAACAAATTGAACGAATTTGCCTCTAGATAGTATTTCACCTTTCTCTTAATCCTAAATGCCTGCTGCACGAGTTGGGTTTCATCACTATATGACACATTTATAGGCATATTCGACTCTGGATTTTTCAATAATTTTGGAGATTTGTGAACCCTTGGCACGCCATATTTCACAATTTCGATATGATCTTCAAATGTAATAACTTTGGCGTTGTACTCATACTCACCGCTATTCTTGCTCATTTTTTCAGCTTATCTTGCCTGTATGTCAAGTAACAGGCAAGTCCTCGCTGGCAGTCGCAGCTTGTGGCGTTCCGCCACCGCCACGCCTACCAGCAAGCATTGTAAGTGTTGCTTTAAACGGCAGTTTATCTTCATCATATTTTGGCGGTAAAAATGCTTTTGGCCCATCCCAATTCAAACCATCCAGCCAAATGACACCACCAAATTCTTTTGCATCAATTAACGGTAAATCATGGTGACTCTCTCCAAACACCTCCTGAGCTTGCTGAGGCGACGTTCTACCTAAGCTGATCCGCATCCCTAGCGAACTCCTGGCCTCTGTTGGGAGCGCAGACGCAGGCATCATTTGCCCCGCTACAATAACCGAGATAGAACTCTGCCGTCCCTTTGTAATCAAGGACAACAGTTTGGCGTTGAATTGGGGATATAGTTTGTCGGCTGTTTTCCTCTGCTGATCCTCAGCCTTCATGTTTGCAACCAGCGACAGTAGCTCATCGACAACAAGGAGAATCGTACCCTGATGAAATTTTTCGCAATGCGTAATATCCCGCTCATCATCGGGATCTGCATTTAGCTCCTTGTATCGCTGATCCATGATTTTGCACAATTCGTCAACGAGCTGAATTGCCTCTTCCGTATTCATGGCAACCTTACCAATACGCTTCATCGACTGACCCAAGAACGCTGCCTTACCATCGATCGTATACACGACATTATCGGGATTATTTACCAAGAAGGATATAATCAGGCCCTTTAGCAAACTAGTTTTCCCCGTTCCTGTTGGACCGACTATCAACCCCATCGGCTGTTTAGATGTTAGCGACATTCTGCCAGTCAATTGAATATTGATCTTTTCGCTTGTCTGCAACGCGTCCAAACGGTTGATTGTAATTCGCTCATCCTTATTGTGAGTTAGGTTAATTTCGATAATGCCGTTTCCAGACTTCTTATCACGAATTTCCCAGTAAGCTGTCGTCTCCTTGGTGAGGAATGCAACCAGGCGGCGTCCAATATCCGCTTCGAAATCCGAGCTGACACGGCCACCCGTTAGTAGCGTGATCTTAACTTCATCATTCGAGACCACATATCCCCATCTTACGTATGCGACATGGCCAGTCACGCCTTGCTTAATCAAATTAACGTTTTCCGAAAATTGCCAAAGCAAACGTTCCATCTTCCAACGTTCAACTGGCGAATATCTACTGTGGAGATATCTCCAAGCCCCAGCAAGAGACACAACTACTCCAAGTAGTCCAAGCATCAGGATAATTGGCCATAGATCTAATTCCGATTTTTGGCCAATTATTTTAGCCCACGTCCACTTAGCGCAGCTCCAGAGAATGATTAGCACTGTAACACATGCCCAGACCTTAAACAATAATCTTGACCGTACCTGCTTGCGTTGATCAACCTCATCAATGGATTCATAGATGCTCAGCTTCGCAGTATGCGTAGAGACTGGCAAAAATCTGCTAATTGTTTCCCTTGCGTTTTTTATCATTCAAGAACTCCTCTTCAAAGTCTCCTACTTGCTGGCCGGTAAAAATTCTGTACGCAGCTGCAATCAAAGACTCAATTCTTTTAACATCGAATGCGTCACGGTTCGTGAGACAATATTGAGCTTCATTCAAGTACGCCCAAACAGATAGCTTCTTTTTTTCACTCATACCTACGCCTACTTCCCATCGCTAATATTCATAACAAGCTTCACGTCACGCCAGCCACTAGTACGCCCCGCGCTCCACTTAAGCATTACCTTGGCGTCTTTCAATTCAATCTCTGTGCCCAAAAGTTCTGCCTCAGAAATTTCCAGCAGATCCTTCTCATCCCCAACAAGTTCCAGTGCATACGTCTTTAAGTCCTCTACCCCGTCGCCAGATTTCTCCAATGTTTTGGCAAGTTCAGCATCTACTATGTGGCATACTACCTTTGCGACCGATCCGTTGATTGGATCACCGTTATCTGCGTAGCGCGGACTTTTTGATACCGATACCACGCGAGCTGCTTTTGGCTTCTCAACGTTGCTAATTTCAACTTCTGAAAGTTTGACCTTGGCTAGTTTCATGCATTTCTCCTTTTCTGGATAAACATCCAACACAGTTTTAATAGACTAACTTTTATCAAAGGCCTTTGATTGACTACATCTTATCTTCAATTACGCCCAATATATATATCAGGCTTCGCCAATGTCTTGACACCCGAAAAACCGGGTATTGACGTATCGGAAAAGATGTGTATCAAAAAAGGCGAAGTTTTTAAAACTTCGCCCTAAGTGACTATTTTGATATTTGTTGGAGAAACCGATTCATTATCAGCGGTGTTACCCGATAATCAACAAATCTTTTTAATGGTTCACCAAGTTGCTTAAGTTCGAGAACCTCACCTAACCCTTCTCTCGAGACACCGCCAGAATCAATCTTATCTATTAGTGGGATTCCTGCGGCAATGCTTTCGTTATCAGCACTACTTTCGAAGTCAATTACTGTCGCTATTTTCGTTTCTTGATTCCGAACTCTTGTGAATTTGTCCCACTCATTCAGCAAGTCGCTTTTTATTCCTTCATATATTTGTTGAATCGTATTGTTCGGAATCCTAAGAGGCTGTGTCTGCTTTATATCATTAATAAGGCTACCTAGTCGGTTATTTTGGAATTGCGCTTCATTACACACTGACTCAAATACATTAGGCAGATAGTTTCTAATTTCATAATTAGACCCCCAAATGCACTCATACACATCCTTAAAATTCAAGGTATCTACAAATCGTAGATAGTACTTGGAAGAAGGCACTAGATAAGGATTCTGACGCGTATCCAATCGGGGAATAGGTGCGGTTATGGAGTCAACCATCGAATAACTTACTTCGTGTTGGTAACTTGGAGCCTCATTATACTCTTTTGCATTCTTGAACCCAGCAGTTTGATATTTGGATACGCCCTGCTCCTTCATACGCCGCTTGAGTCTTTCTGAAAACACCCTGTAGATAAACCAGACCGTATCTCCATATTCGCCGAATGCTTTTTCCCTCGCGGCTACAGTGCTCATATCTATTCGTACCATATTAGCTCCTTGGCATTATACTCCGGATTTTTTTCGATTGTCGTCTTTGCACAGCATTTGCAAATTGGAGAGTACTGTATGCCCACCTTGAGACCAAGGAGTAATATGATCGCCCTCCATCTCGTCGTACTCAAAATGCTTGCCGCATACCGGACAGATTCCATTCTGTTTTGCGTATGCTGCTCGCTTGTCCTTAGGCTTAAATGCCCGAATTGATAATACGCGCTCTGGCCCGCCAAGCACGTACTCAAATATCCCCTTCTGCTTGGTAACATCCTCGTCCTCTATCAGCTCGCTAACTCTAGCTTCGAGCGTAGCCGGATTATACGTATTCTCATGATAAGTATCGTATAGAAACCCCCATTCAATCCCCTTCATCAGCTTACGATAGTTAGGAAAAATAGAGGTTGTCCAATTAATTACGTTTTGAAAGTATAGCCACAGTTCGATTGCCGTTTCATCGTGCTGGTGCTGCGCCATGTACTCCTCAAGCTCAATATCCTGTTTCGACGAGATCCACTTGAGTGTGGTTTCCAAAAAGTCTTGTCGAATAGCAGAACCATTTAAATAGTCGCCGCCAATCTGATATGCGGGACACTGTGATTTCGAAAAGTACTTCTTGGCATCTGTCAACCATGGCCCCGTATAGATTGCATTTCTAAGTTCTTGTGCAGTAAGCTGTTCCCCAACAGTATTGATCACTTTGAACCAATCCAATTTTTCTCGATCTGTACCAGTACAAATATAAACCGTCAGAGGATAGTCCAATATTTGCTGCTGTTCTTCCTGTGTGAGCGTGTGAAAGTACTGGAAATTGATGGAGTAATCACCCTGTACAAATTGACATATTGAGATTGTTCGCTGCTGTCCATCTAAAATTTCATAGTGTCCATCTTCTGCAACAACCCAATACATAACATTCAGTGGGAACCCCTTGCGGACGGTATTAATAACTTCATCACGTTGCTTAGGTTTGTAGACGAATTCACGCTGAAAGGCCGGACGAATATTTAATTTTCCGTCATATCCATATACACCATCTTCATCGGAATCTACATATCCGTTTACGATTTGGCTTACTGGAATATCCTTTTTCTCAATTTGCATGCGTTTGGCCTCCCTTGTTGCGAATTAACACTCTCTTGTACATTGATTTAACGGTGCCATCTTTTTTAGTCAACAAAAGCCCTGAACTTTTTACATCAACAATTTCAAACTGATCTGGATTGTACCGCGTCATGTAAGTAATTGGCACACCAATGACACCAAAGTAGTCACAAGGAATATCCGCAACACGGGATACCTCAATGGCATCATAGTTATCATATTTTGGATATATCTCTGGAGAATAGTTCTTGAAGATTGTCAGCTTTTCGTGACGTTGTGTCGTATCTAAGTTGGTATACCAGCAAATGTTTCCCATTCTCCGCCATTTTTGTCCATTTTCATCAATCTTGAAATCCGTTTTCTTCGCCTCATAGCTTTCAGGTACCTTAAACCAAAAGTGTCCAGAATTGTACCCTAGCCAAATTTCGTTGGCCATAATTAAAGGCAGTACCTCTTTATAGGTAATTGCGTTGAGATTACCAATCACTAGGAATGTTTTGTGAAAAGCTCTTAACTGTGCGATGTAATCAGTAAATAGACTGAAAGGGGGATTGGTTACGACAATATCGGCTTCTTTAAGTAACTGAATTGCTTCCGGACTTCGAAAATCGCCATCTCCAGTTAGTGGTGTTTCAACGTAATCCGGTAAAAATGCAAGTTGTCCAATCTTGTCATCTTGTCTAATTATTTCCAATTTATAACTGGGTTTGTCGGATTCATAGTGCGTAGATATTAGTTTTTTTAGGCCTAACATGTAAAAGTTAATCTGAAAGTATTTCCAGAAATTACTGATGGCTGGATCATCACAATTACAAAACACAACCTTATCCTTGAAATACTCACGATAATGGCGTAGCTCGTTTTCAATCATTGAAATATTAGTATAAAACTCATCTGTTTTTCCAGCACGTGATACATGAAGGTTACTGTTTGTTTGCTTTTTCACGTTCATTACTCCAATTTATTATTTTATCTCTGTACATGTCTGTCATTGACTCTGAGATAGTAGGTAGCCAGACTAACAGACGTATTGAGTAGTAGTTCCGCCTCTGCTGCCTGAATTTTTACTCGTTCATTGCTAGCATGTGCATCGCCATCTTTATTGCGCATTTCTGCGATTAAATCGGTGATTCCATTTAAGTGACTAATCATTTTCGTAATACGTGGATTCCACTCCCGAGAAGGTCTCATTCCCAATGTTTTAACCACCAAATTACGATATTGACCAATATCGCCATTACGCTTACACTTTACGTCGTTATCGGACAATATTTGAAGAAACACCTCTTCGATAAGTGTTCTAGCCTTTGTAACTACGCTGTCAAAATCATTATCCTGCAAGTCATCTTGTCCCTGCGCCAACAACTCTGAAATGTATCCTGAATTGATCCTCTTGATCGGCACGAGGACTTTTACATTCTCATCTGCTGCGATAATTTCCCACGAATTACCACTAGATACGAGTTTTAAGTTGCTGTAGAGAAGAATGGCGTTTATCTCTCTGATTACGCGCTGCTTAATTGCGTCTGCTACAATCAGGATGTCCTTAGATTCATCACCAGTAAGGCCTTCCAGAATAAAGTTATCAATTTCCTTCAGTTGCGAAAACTGACTTCCAGAAAGATACTCATTAATCACCGGTCGCAACTGTGCTGGTGAAAATAGAAACGATAATAAAGAAGCCGTTCGATCATTTGCATGAGTTGCACTGATTATCGAACTCATTCGGCGTAATCTGTTTGAACCTTCTGGATTTGGAGAACCAAATCTGGATCCCAGAGCGTCAAGATCTGCATTTGTTCGGTAAGTTATCCACGGTCGGTCAATCAAGAAAGTTGTAATATCTGTGTTTTCCAGTAATTCAAAATTTTCTGACTCCAATGCCTTTCCCCCCACAGTATTAATAACTTATTTAATTATATATCCTAAGCCCATAAATACCAAGCACTCTACTGTGTATTCTCGCAAGTTCATTTTTCCGCCAGACTAAAAAAGGCCACCAGAACCAAGTAAGTTCTAGCAGTCTTAAATGAGTTTTCGATTGATTGTCCACCATAATTAGGCGGAGTTTCGGCGGAGCACCATATTTTTTTGGCGGAGTTGGCGGAGTTTGAGCTGCCTTGAGCAAATCCAAAATGCCTCTGTATCACTCTTTCTAGCTCAAATTGGCCTACATCGCTATTCCCATTCGATTGTTGAAGGCGGCTTGCTCGTAATATCATACACGATGCGGTTAACATGTGCGACTTCGTTTACAATACGGACTGAGATTTTTTGTAAGACATCCCAAGGGATTCTAGCAAAATCAGCAGTCATACCATCAATTGAAGTAACACCACGGATACCAACTGTGTAGTCATAAGTACGTCCATCGCCCATCACACCAACACTTCTAATGCCCGGTAAGACAGTAAAGTATTGCCAGATTTCACGATCAAGACCAGCATTTTTAATTTCTTCACGTAAAATTAAATCACTATCTCTAACGATTGTTAATTTTTCTTCAGTAATTTCACCAAGAACACGAATTCCAAGACCAGGGCCTGGGAATGGTTGACGCCATACTAATTCTTCACTCATACCCATTTTTTCGCCAAGTTCACGAACTTCATCTTTGAATAATGTTCGCAATGGTTCGATTAAGCTAAATTGCATATCATCAGGAAGGCCACCAACATTATGATGAGATTTAATTGTTTGGGCAGTATCTGTCCCAGATTCAATCACATCAGTGTAAAGTGTTCCTTGAGCCAAGAAGTCAATTCCTTTTAACTTAGTAGCTTCATCATCAAAGACACGGATGAATTCATTACCAATTGTTTTACGTTTCGTTTCAGGATCAGAAATTCCTTCTAATTTACCTAAGAAACGTTCTTGAGCATCAACTTTAATGATATTCAAGCCAAATTTACCGCCAAGCATTTCCATAACTTGATCAGCTTCATTTTTACGAAGTAAACCATGATCAACGAAAATACTTGTTAGTTGGTTACCAATTGCTTTGTGCAATAAAACACCAACAACTGAAGAATCAACCCCACCTGATAAACCAAGAAGGACTTTTTTATCACCAACAGTTTCGCGGATTTTAGCAATTTGTAAATCAATAAAATCAGCCATTGACCAGTTACTTTCAGCTTCACAAACATCAAATGCGAAACGACGTAAAATGTCATCCCCAAATTCAGTGTTGCGAACTTCAGTATGGAATTGAAGGCCATAGAATTTCTTATCAAGATTTTGCATTGCAGAAATAGGACAGTTAACAGAAGTTGCAACTGATGTAAAACCATCAGGAACTTCTGTTACTAAGTCACCATGACTCATCCAAACTGTTTGTTCAGCTGGTAATCCTTTGAATAAAGTTCCTTCTGGATTAGTAACCTCAATTTCAGCCTTACCATATTCTTTGTTATCTGCACTTTCAACTTTACCACCTGGCATTGTATATGCCATTAGTTGCATACCGTAACAGATACCTAAGATAGGAATACCTAATTCAAAGATTTCAGGATCTACTCTGAGTGCATCTTCATCATAAACACTATTTGGGCCACCAGAAAAAATGATACCTTTAGGGGCAATCTCTTTTATTTCGGCTGCACTAATCTTGTGTGATAACAATTCAGAATAAATTCCGAATTCACGTACACGACGAGTAATTAATTGATTATATTGACTACCAAAATCAAGAACGATAATTTTGTCGAAATCTTGCATGCTAACGTTGGCCAAAAATAGTCACCTCTTCATATTTTTTAGTTTCTTATTACGTCTATTCTACTGATTGAAACCCACTTGGTCAATCGTTTGATTTAATTTTCATGAAAATCTGTGAAAATATCTCTATTTTCTAATATTTGCGTAAATAAACGGTATTAATTCGATGCTCATCTGTCTTCTCTAAAATAAGATCAGCACGATTTCTGGTTGGTAAAATGAACTCTTGTAAGTTCTTTAAATTCACGGTTTTCCAGACATTACGTGCCAACTTAAATGCTTCATCGTGGTTACCAATCGCATAATCATAATAGTAATTTCCAGGTTTCTGAAAAGAGGTGTTCAAAAGAACACCAAAACGTTCCAAATACCATTTTTCAATTAAGTCAGCATCAGCATCAACATAAATTGAATAATCAAAGAAATCACTAACATACAATTGTTGGTTACTTGGTAATTGTAAAACATTAATCCCTTCAACAATCAAAATATCTGGTTGATTAATTGTTTGTACCATTCCAGGTACAATATCATAACTATCATGTGAATATACTGGTGCTTCAGTTTTCAGACCACTTTTCACGTCGTTTAAAAATAGAATTAGTTTTTCCATGTCATAACTTTCTGGAAAACCTTTACGGTCCAAGATATTCTGGTGAATTAGTGTTTCATTAGGATATAAAAAGCCATCCGTTGTAATTGCTTGAACCTTTTTTGTTGGGTATAACGCTGTGAGTAATAATTGCAACAAACGTGCCGTTGTACTTTTACCCACTGCAACACTACCCGTAATTCCAATCACAAAAGGCCATTTTTGATCTTTAATTCCTAGAAAATCTGCTTTTTTTGATTGCAAATCTTGCTTACCCAACAATGTCATATTTAATAAATGAACCAATGGCATGTAAATTTCCTGCACATCTTGAACTGATATCTTATCATTAACAGATTGAATTTCATTCAATTTTTGTTGTGACAAATCAATCTGTTTCGTTTTATAAAAGCCACGCCATTCATCCCTTGGAATTTTATAATAATTCATTTGTTTATCCATTTTAACAATCCTCTAATAAAAATGACCTATCAGTTTCCGCAATAGGTCATTTCTTCCATAGCTTATTTTAAACTATATAAACTTTTTGAAACATGGTCAAATAATGGTGATAATTCTTTTTCAGCATAAACAGTTAGTCGATGCATTGCTCTTGAACAAATCGTATAAACTAATTGACGCTCGTCTTCTTCATGATAGTTAATCTTTGAAGCGCCCCACATAACAACCGCATCAAATTCCAAACCTTTAGCTAGGAAAGCTGGCACAATAATCGTTCCATCGGCCAAACGTTGATTTTCCGTTTTAATCAATGTAACTGGCACGCCCTCGGCTTGTAATTGTTCATACAATTCTGTACATTCAGCTAATGATTTAGCGATGATTGCCGTTGTTAGATGATCATCCACATTTTGTTGTACTTGTTTTTCTAAATCGTGAACTAATTTATCAGAATTATTATCCACAGTCATTGTGGGTAAGTCACCTTGTCGGTTAAATGACGTCACTGATTCACCATTTATCAACACTTCTTTTGTGAAATCTGTGATTTGTTGTGTTGAACGATATGATTTCGTCAATTGCACGACTTTGGTTTTATCAGCTGGGAATAAATGTCCCAATTCTGATAGTAAACTCTTACTATTTTCTTTTGTGAAAATAGCCTGGTTTAAATCACCAAGCAGTGTAAACTTAGCTCTTGGGAACCCTTCCTTCAAGAAAGCTAATTGAAATGCCGTGTAGTCTTGAATTTCATCAATAAAGACGTAACGGACATCTGTTTCACCATGCTTACCCGTCATACGATCAAATAAGTATAAGTATGGCGTAACGTCATGCATCGATATTTGACGATTTTTTAAACGTGACACAACTTCAGCCACATCTGCTTGCCATTCTTCTACAGTAACATTATAGTCACTCAAATTAAGATACTTAGGCACATTGTGTAAAAAGTTCACATATTGTGAACTGATATTTAAGAATCGATTGCGCACAATTGCTCTGTGCACACTTGTAAATTGGCGCATAACTAAAGTACGCGTTAAGAAACGCATTTCTTTATCACCGCTTGCAAATTCGCGGTCTTGGTCTCCATACAAATCATTCAATTGTTCTTTAGACATATCTTGAATTGCTTTTTCAACCCATTCTAACTTAGCCTCAGCTTCAATTCGACGATTCAATAATTTAACTAATGATTCACGTGTTGCTTCTAATCTTGTCCGTAAATGATAATTTTCATTATATTTATAGTAGATACCTTTTATTTTATCTTTTGAAATAAAGACTTCATTATTGAATTTAATATCTCTGAACTTCATGTCTGCTTGTTCCAAATGTTCTGAATAAGCAGTTGAGGCATTAAAGAATGCCAAACTATTTTTCAGAACTTGAATACGTTTTTTAGCAGGCGCATTGTCTTCTTCAAAGCGTTCTTGTAACGTTTCAACTTGCATATTTGGTAAACGTCTTGATGCATATTGGAAATAAGTCATTTGAACCATATTTTGTTCACCAAGTTCTGGCAACACTTGATCAATATAATCATTAAATAATTGATTAGGTGAGAATAAAACAACTTGACTAGCTGTTAAATTACCGCGGTAACGGTACAGCAAGTAAGCCACACGTTGTAATACAGCTGAGGTTTTACCCGAACCAGCTGCACCTTGAACAAATAATAATTCAGCTTTTACATCTCGAATAATTTGATTTTGTTCCTTCTGAATCGTCGTTACGATACTCTTCATCTTTGTATCAGCAGAATCATTCAAGACGTCTAATAACATCTGATCACCAACAGCTTCATCAGTATCAAATATCGTTTCAATTTGGCCATCTTCAATTACGAATTGACGTTTCAATGAAACATCTACTGTTTGATCACCATCAGGAGTTTGGTAAGTGACATCACCTAGTCCGCCATCGTAATAAACACTCGATATGGGTGCACGCCAATCATAAACCATAAAGTGTTCAGGTCGATCAGCAAAAGAGCCCAAGCCAATATAGATTGTTTCTTTTTTATTAGTTCCTTCTTGAATGTTTAAACGTGCAAAATAAGGTTTCTTTTCTAATTTCTTTAAAATGTCTAAACGAGAAGTTGCGTTTTTCCAACTCGTTTCACGTTCAGCTAATAACTGTTGTTGCTGACGAACAGACATTGCTGTATCAATCATTCCAGTGTATGTTGTCGTATTGATATGAACATCACTTGTAAATTCGCCATTAATCGATCGTGCTTCACTTTCAGCGTACTTTATTTCATTTTGACGTTTAACTTCAGCATCTTTTATTTTAACAATAACATCATCAAGATGTGCTTGTTCTTCGATTTTAATTTCATCAGCCATTTCTCAATACCCCACTTTACATGATTTTATTAGGCCTAATAGTGTATCATTTTTTTATAATCAACTCAAATAGGCAACTAATTGAACTTATTTCTTATTTGGTAGGAATTGGTCAACTACGATTCCAACAGCTAATCCAATTAATGTTGCGACAGCAATTTTACTTATCACAATCCCAATAATTAGACCAATTAAAGTTGTCATTCCTGCAATTAAAGTGTGTCTAGTCATATTGACCTCCAAAAATTTAATATATCTAGTATACCAGTATCGAAACCTGTTTAACACTGGTGACCTCTTATAGTGAGACAAATCTTAATAAAAGCTAAATATCAGTTAAAATAATAGCCTTTTTTTTAATTTCAGTTTAATATAATGAGTAAGACTAAAACGATTGGAGGGCCTGACAATGTTCGAACAAGCTTGGTTTTTCTTCACCCATTTCGAAAATTATTTAGGACCTCTTTTCCAGACTTTAGGTAACTGGAGTTACTTAATTCTTTTTGTACTTATCTTTGCCGAAACAGGTCTTGTTGTTTTTCCTTTTCTACCTGGTGAGTCGCTACTCTTTTTCACTAGTTCCATTGCCGCCTACTCAACAGATACCATTGATATTCGGGTATTAGTCCCAATATTCTTTTTTGCCGCACTCTCTGGAGATGCCGTGAATTTTGAAATTGGTCGACATTTAAATAAATTACCTTTCTTTAAAAAAAGAATCCCCCCTGAAAAGATGGAAATCGCCAAAAGTTTTTTCAAAAAACATGGTGCAAAAACAGTCGTATTTGGACGCTTTATCCCATTAATTAGAACTTTTGTGCCACTTATTTCTGGTACTATTCAAATGAATTACAGACATTTTAGTATTTTCAACTTAATTGGCGTCTCACTTTGGGTAGCCATTGGAAGTGGCGTCGGTTACTACTTCGGCGCAATTCCATTTGTTAAGGATCATTTTTCTATTATTTTCCTTTCAATTGCCGGGATAGCATTACTTCCAGTGGTCTTAGCTGGGTTAGTACAACTTACGAAATTTTTACTTAGAAAAAAACTTGATGCTAAATTCTAGGATAAGCTTTTTAGAATAATCGTTTTCTTTAGCGTATAATGGGGCTATCACATAAACTTCAGGAGGTTCTCATGCCATTTACAGTCTATCTCGTTCGCCATGGTCAAACCATTTTCAATAAATATAATCGGATGCAAGGTTGGTCCGATTCACCACTTACAGAAAAAGGCATTAACGACGGCCACACTACTGGAAAAAAATTATCACAAATTCAGTTTGCTAATGCATACAGTAGTGATACAACCCGCGCAAATCGTACAGCTAACTACATTTTATCTGAAAATGAAAACTCTTCAGATTTAATTGTTACAACATCTGAGTTTCTTAGAGAGCAAGGCTATGGTTACTATGAAGGTGCCGATTCTTCTCAAGCTTGGTTTGTTGTTGGTAAGCCACATGGCGCTGCTAATTTCACTGAGATTTTGCAAAAATTTTCAATTGAAGAGGCACGTGACTTCTTCAAAGAAATCGATCCTTTCCATGATGCTGAAGACGATGCCGATTTTTGGGCACGTCGTAATAAAGGTTTTGATTTATTGCGTAAAGATGCTAAAGATGGCGATAACGTTTTAGTTGTCAGTCATGGGACAACAATCAGAAGTATCGTTTCTCATTTTGCACCCGAAATTGATATTACAATGAGCCCTAAAAACGGTAGTGTAACTAAGTTAATCGTTGATGACAATTCAGTTAAAGTTGAATATTTCAATCATCACGATGATGATAAAATCTAAATAAAAAAGGAGTAACCAATTTTTAAAATTGGTTACTCCTTTTAGTTTAAATTGATTTACGTTGTGTCTTGTAATCGATAACTTCTTTTTCAGATAAATTACCTAATTCTTGTAATTTATCTTCAATAATATTTAAAACAATATTACGATCAGCTTCATTTTCAACAAAATCGTATTTATCGCCATCAATAACTAAAAATTCAGAAACGTCATATTCTTTTTCCCAATCTTCATAATAGCGAAGTAATGTTTTATAGTATTCAACCAATGAGTGGTCAGTTTCAATTTGTTCATAATCACGGCCACGTTTTTGAATACGATTAACCATTGTTTCATAAGAAACTTTAATCATAACCATCAAATCGGGTGATTTTTTATGTGCAGCATAAGGTAACTCTTCAAGCATATTTTCTAATAAATCTTGATAGATGTTATATTCAACAGTTGTGGCATTACCCATTTCTGTATTCATCTTCATAAAAATAGCATCTTCATAAATTGAACGATCAAGAACATTATTATCTTCTTGCATTGCTGCTTTAATCATTCTGAAACGACGATTCAAAAAGAAAGTTTGTAATAAGTAAGCGTAGGGATTTGTTGCTTCCTTATCCCCTGCTTCACGTTTTTTTGCAGCGATTTCGTTACCTTTGTAAAATAAAGGTAATACCGGGTTATCTGTAACAGGTTCGTAAAAAGCCTCTACCCCAAGTTCTTCAGATAAAATTTTTGTCATACTAGATTTTCCTGAACCAATAATACCAGCCAACGTAATCAAAATAATAAACACTCCTTCTTGAATAGTTAATACAATTTATGCAGTTAAAACAATTAGATTTAGACTTGTAATTAATATCTCATTCGGTATCATCTTACTAGTAGTCATAAATAATCTCATATTTTAATTCTCCGTTTATTTAGTATACATTGGATTAAATAAAATAAAAGTCTTTTCTTTTTCTAAAATTAATGCATTAAGTGAGACTATTCATCAAAAACCAGACAGCTCTAAGTACCTTTTTTATTTACAAATTAAATATTTATTTATGAAAGGATTTCATATGTCATTTACCGTTTATATGGTTCGTCATGGCCAAACTTTTTTTAACTCTTTCCAGAGAATGCAAGGCTGGTGTGACTCTCCACTTACAGATAAGGGAATCAACGATGCCACCCATTCAGGAAAACTTTTACGCGATAAATCATTTAATGCCATTTATCGAAGTGACACAATGCGTACAAAAAAAACACTAAGCCATATTTTAAGTGAAACGAATGTTGAAGAAAATGCACAGTTAACACCAATTGAAACAGCACTTTTTAGAGAAGAATATTATGGCTCATTTGAAGGCCAAGATACTGCAGCTGTTATGCAAACAGTTGGTACACCTTTTAATTGTCAAACCTTCAATGATATTCTTGAAAAATATTCCATCGAAGACTCACGTGATTTCATAAAAAGTGCTGACCCTTTTAATTTAGCTGAAAATGACCAAGAATTTTGGAATCGCTATGATCATGCTTTTGATTTTTTACGCACTAACCAAAATAATAATGACAACGTTCTATTAGTTGGTCACGGGACAGCAATTAGAAGTATCGTTTCACGATACGCACCTAATATTGATATATCATCTAGTCCTAAAAATGGTAGCGTCACTAAATTAATCGTTCATCACGATACAATTGAAGTTAGCTATTATGGTAATTTTGGCGAACAACCCATCTAAATAAAGAGAGGTGAATACTCAGTTTTAAAAACTGAATATTCACCTCTTTTTTATTTTTTTAATACCATCCCTTTATATAAGGTAACTGTTACCCAATAATATCCCAAATAGAGAACTGCAAAAATAATAAATGGAATCGTTATATGTGAATATGGATCTGGAATTAATTCCTTGAACATTTGTAGTCCGAATAAAACGTGGATTACACCGACAATTCCAGGTAAGAAGAATAAGATGCCAATTTCGCGCCTAATTGATTTTTTCATTAGTCGTTGCTTAGCGCCTAATTGGTTCAATAAATCATATCGTTTTTTATCCGTTGCCGCACTAGACAATATTTTAAACATAAGAACACTTGCTAACATTGCCAACATCGCAACGCCTAAGAAGAATCCAATGAATTCTAATCCGCCATAAATGCCGTTAGCCAACTGATATACGACATACTTATTCATAAAATAAGATGAATTATCTAACTGATTTTTAGGTATTTCTTCGCTCAATGCTTTTAAGATTTCTTTATTATCTTTAAATGATGCTAACCTAACAGTATGGATACGTTGTGTCTTCGCCGAAACAGCTGAAAATGATGCGTCAGAGACAAGTACTGGATTTAACATATCAGGGGATTCCAATGTAGTTCTAACAGCATTTCCCCATAGATTATCCTCATTTTTAGCTGTCATTTTGGCAGGGTCAACTTTAATAAATTTACCGGTAGCCGTTCCCGTTTCCGTGAAATCAAGCGTGTACAATGGTGATTTCACAAAGTCAGATTTTTTAAAATAACGGACAGAACCAACTTTTTTTGCTTCATAAATGGACTCTTTTTTATCAGTCAATTGACTAAGTAATTTTTTCTCTTTTGTTGATGGATTTTGGACAACAACATCATATGGGGAAGTAGAAGTAGCTGTTTGATCAACCACACCAGAGAATCCCATCCCAACAGTTATTGCGCCTAATGCTAGTGCAAATAACATCGCAACCATTGTTAGAACCCGATTTAATGAACCTAATCGAAAGCTAAGTTGCCCTAATAAAAAGGTATTTAATTGCTTTTCAGAAAATCCCTTATTACGTTTTAATAATTGAACCAATCCACTAAATAATGAATTGAAAATTAAAAATGTCCCAATCAAAATTGTTACGACTGACCCAATAAATCCAGCCATTTGAAACAGTGCTAAATGACTTAATAAATAATAGCCACTTGCAATTAAACCTAATCCTAAGATACTTTGAATTAAGATATTATAAGATTTTAGCTTTTTACCTTGTGGTTGTTCTGCTTCATTTAATAATTTTAAGATAGGCGTTCTTAACAAGCTTTGTCGATTAAATATAGCAGCAATCATGAAAAGAATAACGAAGAAAAGCATTGTTATTAGGATTGCTGGGAAATAAAAAGCTTGAAAAGAATGCGGTGCAAGATCCATTTTATCTACTAAAAATTGGCTAACGCCATATGTCAGTCCAATACCAACTAAAATACCAACAGCTGTTGCAATTAAGCCAATAATTAAAGTTTCAGTGAAAATTAAGCGCCCAATCTTACGCTTTTTAGCGCCTAGCATCATGAACATCCCATAATCTCTTTGACGCATGCTCATTAAAAATGTATTCGCATAGATAATATAAAACAGTGTAATAATTGCAAGTAGTACAGAACCTACTTGGAAAATCATTGCTGCAAATTTTATCGTCGCATTTTGTTTAATAAATTCTTGATTAGTTGCTAATGCTTCAAACATGTAAAAGATTGCTGAAGCCATAATGAGTCCTGATAACAAGATTAGATAATCTTTAAAGCGACTCTTAATTCCAGTTAAGGATAATTTTAATAACATATTGTTTCCTCCCTTCTTAAAATTATTGTTCACTCTTAGCTAGTTCATTTAAAATTTCTTGATAAAACTCTGTTCGCGTATTCGTTCCTTGAATCAATTCTCGACCAATCTTACCATCTTTAATAAAGAGAATTCGTTGACAGTAACTCGCACTAACAGCGTCATGAGTCACCATCAAAATTGATACTTGATCATTTTTATTTAAACTTTCCATCGTTGATAGGAGTGACTTTGCACTTTTAGAATCCAAAGCACCTGTTGGTTCATCTGCTAATAAGATTGCAGGATTATGGACTAAAGCACGAGCTGCTGCAACTCGTTGCTTTTGGCCACCAGATAATTCAGTTGGAAATTGTCCAAGAACACTATCTATCCCCAGTGTTTTCGTTAATTTATCAATACGTTCTTGATATTTAGAAATAGACGCATTCTGTAATGATAGTGGCAATGTTATATTTTCAGCTGCCGTTAAGTTATCTAGCAGGTTAAAACTTTGGAAAATAAAGCCAATTTGTTGTGCTCTAAAATCTGATAGTTTATCGCCACGCATCATTGAGATATCCTGATTATTAATCTCAATTTGTCCTGAAGTCGGCTGGTCTAGTGTTGATAATAAGTTAAGTAATGTTGATTTACCTGATCCTGATGCCCCCATGATACCAATAAATTCACCCTGTTCGACAGAAAAATTAATCCCTTTTAAGGCTTCCGTTTTCTTCTCTTTATTCTTACCGTAGACTTTTTTAACATCTTTTGCGCTTACAACTATTTCTTTCATTTTATTAGTCCTCCATTTATATTTATCATTTTACTATATGTGTACTATTATACATAGTACACATTAAATAGCAATTTTTATTATCGTTAATTCTTAACTTAATTCTCATTAAAACGATTACATTTTATATTAATTTAATTTTTCATGGAAATTAATTAGTCAGTTCACTATACTTATAAATTGTTAGTTTAATTTACATAGTTATTTATCACGGGAGGTACTTATGGAAAACGAGAAAAAAACATTTATATCGTGGCCAGTTTTGGCATTAATGTCATTCGTAACAGTTATTGGCTTCGACGATATCGTCTATAACTTTCAAAATCAAGGTATGGGCGTTATTACATCTTGGATCATTTTATTGCTATTATATGTAATTCCCTATTCTTTAATGGTAGGACAATTAGGTTCCGTCTTTAATTCAGAAGGTGGCGGTTTAAGTTCATGGGTTCGCGGAACTCGTGGCGAAAAACTAGGTTACTTTACGGCATGGACTTATTGGGCTGCTTCGATTCCTTACGTTGTTGATACCGCTAATTCAGTCGTTGTTGGCTTTGGTTGGTTATTTAACGGAAGTAATGCACTCGAAGATAGTTTATCAACAGCTATGTTCGCGTTAATAACATTAGTAATCTTCGTTGGTTTCATTTTTGTTCAACGTTTCTTCAAAGGTTCATTAGAATTTTTAGGTCTTATTGGTGGTGGTACCATGTTCATCCTCACAATTTTATATGTTGTAATGGCATTTGGCTCATTATTAACACCTTCAGGTCGTATTGCAACAACAAATATGAGCTGGCACACACTAATTCCTAAATTTGATTTACATTATTTCACAACAATTGGTTTATTAATTTATGCGATTAATGGTGCAGAATTAATTGCGCCATTTGTCACAAAAATGAAAAAACCTAAAAAAGATTTCCCTAAAGCCATGATTATGTTAACCGTTATGACAATCTTCTTAACAGTTTTCGGCTCATTCGCACTTGGGATTTTCTTCAATGCCCATAACATTCCTAATGATTTTAAAATGAATGGTTCGTACTACGCATTCCTTCGTTTAGGAGATCAATTTCATATGGGTAGTTGGTTAATGTATGCCTTCGCTATTACTCAAATTGTGTACATGTGTGCTCTTCTAGCTGTTCTTCTTGACGCTATGACTCGCATGCTTATCTCTGACACAGGCGCTCGTTATATGCCTAAGAAATTACTTAAAGTTAACAAAGATGGTTTACCAATTAATGGGTACATTTTAACTTGTACTTTAAGTGCCTTCATTCTCTTCTTGGGTGTCTTCTTGCCAGATATGAATACAATCTTTAATTGGTTACTGAACTTGAATGGAATTATTTCACCAGGTGTCACTTGTTGGATTTTCTTCGCCTTCATGCAGATCCGTAAAAATAGTGCTAAATATCCATCAGAATATGTCTTCATTAAAAATGACAAATTAGCTTACGCTGTTGGTTTATGGTGCTTAGTTGTTACTGTTTTGGCAACAGTCTTTGGGATTATTCCTCAAGATGTCGAGATGGGTAGCTCACTATTCTACTACCAGTTAGCCATCAATATTATTAGTGTCGTTGTTCTTATCGGTCTTGGATTCATTATGCCAATGATTGCTGAACGTGAACGTAAAAGAGATGGTATTAAAGATTAAATTCAAAAACGCTATGACTACTTAATTAAAAGTAGTCATAGCGTTTTTGAATTTAATCTTTTATTATTATGCCATCTACACCTATTGACTCACAAATCGTTAAAAACCTCACATCTTCTAGATTTTCAAAATGAACGTGATAGTATTTAAACCACTCACGATATTCTTTATAGGTTGTTATAATTTGATTGGCCTCATTTTTATCATTTTTTAAATCATTGAATAGCGCTCTACGATCCTCATTAAATCCATAAAATGCTGTGTAAGTCGCAATACTTTCAAGAAACACATCAGAAATAATTTCCCAACTCATTTGATTCTCCGGAATATTTCTTTCCTCTAATAATAGCCTCACATCATACGGTAATGCGTTTACATTTTTTATTCCTTCACCTAAACTCATTCGATTACCCCCCGATAATTGCAATTAATATACCACACCCTTCTCATCGATAACAAGCACTTGGCTTGTTATCTATTTTAATTTTTTCTGCGTCTTATAAAAACAAAAAAAGCTTAACAATATTGTTAAGCTTGCCGTATATTTTAAGTTCGCATTTTAAGTTAAATTAATTTTATATTCTAACTTTTTTTTACTTAATTTCTTGTATGATAGCATTTCTTAATTATTACTTGCATATGCTTGTTGACCATCATACCATTCACAGACAGTTAGAAATCTTAATTTCGAAAAACAATTAACATTAGCCTGATATTTTTCGAACCAATTACGATAATACCGATATTGCTTAATTAACTGCGCGGCCTCTTCTGGATTTTGTTTCAATTCATCAAATAGCTGCTTTCTATCATCGTTAAATCCATAGAATTCAGTAAAATTAATTGTACTTTTAATAAATAAATCGAATAATACGGCTAAATCATTATCTTTTTCGCAGAGACGCCCCTCTTGAAAAAGTAATTGTACATCATACGGTAATTCTTTGTACGCTTCATTATATACTTCTGTATCATCTATCATGTTGGGTGCTCCCATTCTCCCCACCATATAAAACCCTTTGTTCCACATAACGTTTTAGTTGAACCTTTTATTCATTCCCAAATCAAAAAATAGTTATGTCGTTACCTAATTCTAATACATCTAGTATACATTATTTTATGCATAATTACCTAAAATTTTTATACTTCCTTTAATATATTTAAGATACTCATACAATTAATAGTTTACACCCTTTTTAAAATCAAAAAAGACCTTTTCAAAAATTCTTGAAAAGATCTTTCTGATTTATTATTCAGCTTCTTCTGCCAAAGTATTGGCAGCTCGTTCCTTATACATAGGGATTTCATCTTCACTTGCTAAAACAAAATGTTCTGGCGAAATTTCAACCATTCGACGTTTTTTACCATCTGCCTCAACTGACGAATCGTATGGTACTGGAATGCGATTACGTTCAAATTCAGGGTCAGGAACAGGAACGGCCGAGATTAAACTGGCTGTATAATCGTGTAAAGGATGTGTATATATTTCGTCTGCAGGAGCTATTTCTAATAACTTACCATAATGCATCACACCAATTCGATCACTGATATATTTAACCATTGATAAATCATGTGCAATAAACAAATATGTTAAGTTATGTTCAATTTGTAATTCCTTCAACAAATTAACAACCTGCGCTTGAATTGAAACATCTAATGCAGAAATAGGTTCATCTGCGATGATAAACTTAGGTTCTACAGCTAAAGCACGAGCAATACCAATACGTTGGCGTTGGCCACCTGAAAATTCATGGGGGTAGCGGCTAGAATGATCTTTATTCAATCCAACTGTTTCTAATAATTCTTCAACACGTTTCGCACGTGCTTCATCATTGGCAGCTAAATGGTGAATATCTATTCCTTCTGCCACAATATCTTTAACTTTCATTCGTGGATTTAGTGATGCATATGGATCTTGAAAAATCATTTGCATGTCACGGCGAAATTGTAATTTATCTTTTTTAGACTTAATTTTACGAATATCAACACCATCAAAATCAATTTTACCATCAGTTGGTTCATATAAATTGATGATACTACGACCTGTTGTTGTTTTACCAGACCCTGACTCGCCCACCAAGCCAAATGTCTCGCCTTCATAAATATCAAATGAAATATCATCGATAGCTTTCACTTCGTCTGGTTTGCCGACATTAAAATATTGTTTTAAATGACGGACTTTTAAAATTTTATTTTTCTTTTGTTCCACTATGTTCAGCTCCCCTTCCTTAGTTTTCTACCAAATTTTGATTCGCTTTAATTTTTGTTTCTTGTTGTTTTGCAAAAATTTTATACCGTCTTTGAATTTCAACTGGCGGCGTTACTTTAGGTGCATCTGGATGCAACAACCATGTAGCTGCTGCATGTGTTGGTGAAACATCGAAGAATGGTGGTTGTTGTTCTGTATCAATCTTCATAGCGTACTCATTCCGAGCGGCAAATGCATCCCCTTTTGGTGGATCCAATAAATCAGGAGGTGTACCTGGAATTGCGTACAGATGTTCACTATCAAGTGTTGGCATTGAATTCAATAAGCCCCAAGTATATGGATGTTGTGGGTTATAAAAGACCTCATCGACTGTCCCATATTCAACAATCCGACCTGCATACATAACCGCTACACGATTAGCCATACCAGCAACAACCCCTAGATCATGGGTAATGAAAATAATTGATGTTTCAATTTTTGCTTGTAATTCTTTCATTAATTCCAAAATCTGTGCTTGGATGGTTACATCTAAAGCTGTTGTTGGTTCATCAGCAATTAAAATTTCTGGATAACAAACTAATGAAATCGCAATAACAATTCGTTGGCGTTGACCACCAGAAAATTGATGTGGATAGTCCTTAAAGCGTTTTTTAGCATCTGTAATCCCAACTAACTTCAAAATTTCCAAGGCTTGCGCCATTGCTTTTTCTTTTTTTACATGTTTATGCTTCATTAATGGTTCAGCAATTTGTCTACCAATTCTCATAGTAGGATCTAAAGAAGTCATTGGGTCTTGGAAAATCATTGCGATATCTTTACCACGAATGTTTTCCATTTGTTTTTCTGATTTTTTAAGTAAATCTTCACCATGAAAAAGAATTTCTCCACCCATAACTTCTGCATTATTAGCTAATAATCCCATTAAACTTTTTGTTGTAACGGATTTACCGGAACCTGATTCACCAACGATTGCTAAAGTTTCACCTTTAGCCAGATGAAAACTAACATCACGTATGGCTTTAACATCTCCAGCATACGTATGAAAATTAATTTCTAGATTGTTAACTTCTAAAATATTTTCTGCCATTTTTCAACACCTACTCTTTCGTTTTTGGATCAAAGGCATCACGGAGTCCATCACCTAATAAGTTGAAGGCAACCATGATAATACATAAAACAATTGCTGGATACCACATTTGGTATGGTAAAAACTGGAAATTCTTTTGACCATCATTCAATAATGACCCAAGTGAAGCTTGAGGAGCACTAATCCCAATTCCGATGAAACTTAAGAAAGCTTCGAAGAAAATAGCACTAGGAATTGTAAACATTGTTTGAATAATAATCACACTCGATAAGTTAGGTAGTAAATGTTTCACTGCAATTTTTACGGGTGACTCGCCTAAAGTTCGAGCTGCAAGAATATATTCTTGATCTTTTAATTTCAACGTTTGTGCCCGAACTAATCGAGCCATCGTTGTCCAACCAGTCACTGCAATTGCTAAAATAATTGATGTTAAACCTGGTTTGAAAACCAATAACATTAAAACAATAACGACCAAGTTAGGTACCGATGAAATAATTTCGATGATTCGCTGCATGAATGTATCAACACGTCCGCCACGCCAACCGGACAAGATTCCATAAGCAACACCGACTCCTAAATCGACTAATGCAGCAACTAGTGCCACGATTAAGGAAATCTTAGTTCCATACATAATTCTTGATAACAAATCACGTCCAAAAACATCCGTTCCTAAAATAAAGTATTTATCTTTTGGAATACTATTTTGTTCATAAGCATCATACCAGCTACCTGATGATGTTTTTAACTTTCCATTTAATCCATCTATTGGTACACCAGGAATTTTAGGTGGTAAATTTGTATACTCAACATTTTGTTCTGTTGCACTATGTGGTGCTAAAATGGGGGATCCAAATGCCAAAATAAAAATTGCAACCAGGACCCAAAGTGAGATAAAAGCCCCTTTATTTTTCTTCAACCGACGCCAAGCATCCTGAACGAAAGTCAACGACGGTGCAGCAATTTTTTCATTATCAATAGCGTTATTTTTATCTAACGGTTCAAATGCATCTACTGGTAGGTCAATTTTATCTGCCATCGTTAATTTCTCCTTCCAGTTAATCGAATTCTTGGGTCAATAATACCGTAAATGATATCTGTTAATAAGATAACAACTACTAGTCCAGCTGAATAAAGCATTGTAACACCCATGATTGTGGGGAAATCATTTGTCAAAATTGATTTTACGAATTGTTCACCAATTCCAGGAATTGAGAATATATTTTCAACAACCATTGAACCAGTCATTAATGCAACCGTATAAGGGCCGATTAATGTTACTAAAGGAATTAAACTATTACGTAAAGCATGGTGGAATACAACGCCAAACTTTGTTAATCCTTTAGCCTTAGCCAGTTCAATGTAATCACTGCTTAGGACATCCACCATCTCGGTTCGAATGAACCTGGCCGTCTCCGCCAGTGGGCCAACCCCTAAAGCAATTGTCGGTAGAATCGTGTAACTGAATCCGCCCCAATCAGCAATTGGTAACCAGCCTAACTTTAATCCTACGTAATACTGTAATAAAACAGCTAAGACGAAAGAAGGAATTGAGATACCTAAGATTGATAAAATTGTTGAAGAAGTATCAATCCAAGTATTTTTGTTAATCGCACCAATGGCACCAATCACAATTCCAATAACTATTCCGAAGATGATAGCTTGTAATCCAAGTTGTCCGGATGGTCCAATACGGCTTGAAATTAGGTATGACACAGGTTGATTACTGTATTGGAATGACGTTCCTAAATCACCCTTAACTAATCCCACTAAGTAAATGAGATATTGTTGCCATACGGGTTTATTCAATCCATATTGTTCATTCATAATCTGTAATTGCTCAGTTGTCATTTTTTGCTGATTCGCATAAGGTGATCCAGGCATTAACTTCATTAAAAAGAAGGTAATGGTTGCGACTAAAAACAACGTCAGTAGCATATAAAAAATTCGTTTAACTAGGTATTTACCCATAATTCTGACCCTCACTTTTGCTTTATTATGTAATTAAAACAAGTCAGAATTAGCCGTGGTAGCTAACTCTCACTTGTTAAATTTTAACACGTTAATTAATTATTTAGTAACATAAGCATCTTTGAAATTGTAATTGATACCAGCTCCATTGTAGATAACACCTTTAACTGTTGATCTTAATAATTGAGCTTGAGCCATTTGGTAAAGAGGTGCAATTCCTTGATCTTTCATCAAGATTTTTTCAGCCTTAACTAAATCATCCCAACGTTTATCTGCATTACTTGCATCTGTTGTTTTTGAAGCTTTAATCAATGCATCATATTCACTATTTTTCCATTTACCTGCATTTTGTGAATTATCTGAAGTAAATAAATCTAAGAATGAGATTGGGTCTGAGAAATCAGCACCCCATGCTGTAACAACAATATCGAAATCACCACTAGTTGATTTTGCTAAACGTGATTTGAATGGGATATTTGTTAATGTTACATCCGCACCATCTAAGTTATCTTCAATCGCATTTTGTAAAAATTCATTTGTTTTCTTAGCTTTATCAGTATCATCACTTAGAAGTGAGAAACTAGCTTTTGTAACACCAACTTCTTTTAATCCTGCTTTCCATAATTCTTTTGCTTTTGCAATGTCTGTATTTGCAGTTGATTTAACGGTTGATTCTTTTGCAAAATCTTCGCCTGTTTTAGGATTTGAAGCAAGACCTGATGATACTAAACCTGTCGCAACAGTTGAGCCATCCCCTAAAATTTTATCAACAAATTGTTTTCTGTTGATAACTAATGAAATAGCTTGACGAATCTTTTGGTTATTAAATAATTTATTCTTTTGATTGTATTGTAAGTAGAACGTTGATGCTTGTTTACGTGTGATATAGTCTTTATCTGTTTTCAATGTTTTAGCTTGTTCAGCAGATAAATTCGTCATATCTAATTTTTGACTTTGGTATAAATTATAGCTTGTTGTATTATCTTTAGAAACTTGGAAATTCATTTGTGTTAGCTTAACTGCTTTTTTATCCCAATAAGTGTCATTTTTCTTTAGGTCCCAAGTTAAGTTAGTTCCTGTCCAATCATTTAATGTAAATGGACCATTGTAAACCATGTATTTGCTTTGTGTGCCATATTTAGAACCATACTTTTCAACAACTTTTTGATTTTGTGGATAGAACGTTGGGAAGCCCATCAATAATTTGAAATATGGTACTTTTTTATCAAGTGTTACAACTAATGTATGTTTGTCAGTTGCTTTGATTCCCAATGTTGATGGCGCCATCTTACCCGCGCTGATTGCATCATAATTTTTAATCCCTGAGAAGAGGTAACCATATTGTGAAGCTGTCTTAGGATTAACGGTCCGTTGCCATGAATAAACAAAATCTTTAGCCGTTACATCGTCTCCGTTGCTCCATTTTGAATCACGAAGTTTAAATGTATAAGTCATGCCATCTTTTGAAACGGTTGTTTTAGTTGCAAGTGCATTTGACACTTTACTGTTCTTACCAATTCTGTATAAACCTTCATTAGTATTGTTCAACATGTTAAAGCTAACTGTATCCGTTGCTGTCGATAAATCCATCGATGGTAATTCAGCTGTTTCAGACCAATTAATAACCTGTTTATCAGCGAGTTCTTTACTATCTGAAGATGAAGATTTAGATCCACACGCTGCCAAGACAATGACAGACAATGCTAGCACACCACTTAATTTCAAAACTGACTTTAACTTCATAATATGACCTCTCCTTTTTTATTTACCTTTTCTTAACGTAGGTTTATCTTACATTAGAAAAAGATTAAAATCAACATTAAACTCTAATTTAATTAAAAAGAGATTCAAGCGCCTTTAAAAAAGCCGTTTAACTATATAAAATATTCAACTCATAACATTTGCACGTTGTTAAAATGAGAGTTTGGCCATTTTTATTCATTAATTCTCATTTAATTCAGTTAACTTATTTTGATGTTCGAATATTTTTTTGAATAAATGTTATACTTAACCTATTAATTAAGTTCCACGAGGAGGTTCTCATGAAAGAAACTTATTCTACAGAAATACCAGTTATTGACGTTTTCATTGCTGGTATCGAAAAACAACGTGAAAATTTAGATTATACAATGTCTGAATTAGCTGCATTAGTCGAAGCTAACAACATGCATGCTGTTGAAGACATTCGTCAGAAATTAGATCGACCAACTGCTGCCCTTTACTTTGGTAAAGGTAAAGCTGAAGAATTCAAGACTGAAAGTGAAGCACAAGGTGTGAAAATTTTAGTTGTAAACGACGAATTATCACCAACTCAAATTCGTAACCTTGAAGCTGCATCAGGTATGGAAGTTATGGATCGTACAGGCCTGATTTTAGCTATTTTTGCTTCAAGAGCACAATCACGCGAAGCAAAACTCCAAGTTCAAATGGCTCAACTTCAATATCAGTTACCTCGTTTAAGAGGGATGCAAGATAAACTAGATCAACAATCTGGTGGTGGACTCGCTAACCGTGGTGCTGGCGAAACGAAGATTGAATTAGATCGTCGTGTGATTGAAAATCGGATTAACCACATTAAAAAAGATCTTGCTGAAATGGACAAAGAAGAATCTACTAGACGTAAACAACGTGATAAATCTGGTATTCCGACTGTTGCATTAGTTGGTTATACTAATTCAGGTAAATCAACGACAATGAACGGCTTGCTTCGTCTAATCGGACAAGATGATGACAAACAAGTTTTTGAAAAGAATATGTTGTTTGCTACATTAGATACAAGTGTCCGTAATATTCAATTTGAAGATAAAAAACAAATTTTATTGAGCGATACTGTTGGTTTTGTCAGCAAATTGCCTCACCAATTAGTAAAAGCTTTCCGTACAACCTTGGCTGAAGCTGCACAAGCTGATTTACTTATCCAAGTGATTGACGTGGCTGATAAACATGCTGAGGAAATGATTCAAACAACTGAAGATACATTAAAAGCTATTGGCGTCGAAAACATTCCGATGATTTATGCCTATAATAAAGCTGATTTAGCAAATATTGATTATCCTACTTTCTCAGATGATAAATTCACTTATAGTGCGCGTGATGAAAAATCACTTAATCAATTAGTAGATATCATTAAAAAGAATGTCTTTAAAGATAACGAAATTATGACTGTTCTTATCCCATTTGATAAAGGTCAACTTGTTGATTTAATCAATGAAAAGGCAACTATCTTAGAAACAGATTATGAAGAATCAGGTACAAAATTAAAGATTGATGCAACAAAAACTATTGCAACCCAATTGCAAGATTACATCGTTTAAAATAATTCTATAAAAAGAGTGCGTGAATCGGTCTGAAATAGCCGATTCACGCACTCTTTTTTGTCGTCATAATCATATCTAGTTTATTGCATGATTCCCGCTGTTATGCTAAAATGCAACTATTCATTTTAGAAAAGGAGGATTCAATTTTGGAAAAAAAACCAGCAGTTGGACTTAACAGATCGTTAGGTCTATGGTCAGCATTATCAATCGTAATCGGAACTGTTATTGGTTCTGGTATCTTCTTTAAACAAGCTTCGGTACTTGACTACACCGGCTCTACTACAAATGCCCTGCTCGCATGGCTATGTGGTGGTATCATAACCTTAACCGCTGGACTAACTGTTGCTGAAATTGGATCTCAAATTCCAGAAACCGGTGGATTATATATCTACATGGAAAAAATTTACGGTAAAATTTGGGGTTTCTTAGCTGGTTGGATGCAAGTTATCGTGTATGGACCAGCTATGATTGCTGCGTTAGGCGCGTACCTTGCTATTTTAATAGTAGATTTCTTTAGTATTCCAGCTGGTTATTCTCATTTAATCGCATTAATTGCAGTCATTTCTATTGGCTTCCTAAATATGCTATCAAATCGTTATGGTGCTTCATTCCAGATTATTACAACTATTTGTAAATTATTCCCTATTGCTGCTATTATTATTTTTGGTTTATTTTTTGGCAATGCAAATGCACTTGGCCAATCTGTTGCAACTGTCAGTCACTCTACAAATAATTTTGGTGTTGGTATACTAGCTACTTTATTTGCTTATGATGGTTGGATTCTGATTGCTAATATGGGTGATGAAATTAAAAATCCTAAAAAGACATTACCTAGAGCTATTGTTTTAGGAATTTCAATTGTTCTTCTTATTTATATTCTTGTTTCGTTCAGTATTATGCGTGTCATGCCTGCTAGTCAAATCCATCAACTAGGCGAAAATGCAACACCACAATTTGCTAAGATTGCCTTTGGCCAACTTGGTGGAAAAATTATGAATATCGGTGTCATTATTTCTATTCTTGGTTGTATGAACGGTAAAATCATGACATTCCCTCGAATTATGTGGGCAATGGGTAAGAACAAACAATTACCTTTCCATAAAGAAATATCTTATTTACATCCAAAATCACATTCACCTGTTATTGCAACATGTGTGGCTTTAAGTATTGCAGCGATTATGATTTTATTTTTTGATGCTGATCGCTTATCTGAAATTTGTATTTTTACAGTTTATTGCTTTTATGTTATGACTTTCGTCGGCCTCTTTATCTTACGCCGTCGGAATAAAGGAACAGATTTAAAACGTGTTTTCTCAGTTCCATTGTTCCCCATAACACCTATTGTTGCTATCTTAGGTGCAGCCTTCGTTTTAGTTAGCGAAGTTCAATCAGATATTGTAGGTGTTTTAATTTCATTTACAATTGTTGCACTTGGTATCCCGGTTTATTTATACGAAACACATAAAAATAAAGATCTATAATAAAAAATGTGTAATGACAGCTATTGTCATTACACATTTTTATTTTTAATTCATCATTTTCCGGGAAAAGGATTATTCACAAAAAGTTGTGTATAAAATTTAATTTCTTGCAAAGTCTGAGCAATTTTATTTTTTGTATAATCTGTTAACTTAGCATCGTTATTTAGTTGTCCATCTTCATTAAATGTTTGATCAACTATTCCCAATAATGTTGGCGTAGGCAACGTGATAAATCCTAATCGATTCAAAATAGGTACTAATTCAGCTGTTGCAAATTGTGCACCGCGCATGTTATCTGAGTAGCCCACAATCTTAACTGGTTTACGTTGCCCTTCAAAAGCCAAATAATCGATTGCATTTTTCAAAACGGCTGGAATAGCATGATTATATTCAGGCGTTAAGATAATAAAGCCATCTGCCGCAGCTACATCCGCTATCCATCGTGCTTCATTTTCAGGTAGTTGTCGATTTTCATTTTGCATAGGTGCCAATTTTTCGTGGAAGAAGGTTAACTGATAGTCACTTAATTTTAGAAATGAAAATTCAACATTATCCTGATTTTTTGCTACTCCTTCAATATACTTAATGACCCTTTTACCAATAGAATTCTCTCTTGAACTCCCTAGAATAACAGCAATTTTCACCATGACATCATCTTCTTTCTAATTTATTTTTCAATCAAACAAACCGTCATTTTATGCCGATTCTACTAACTAATAAAAATGGTTGCTAAAATCTATATAGATTTCAACAACCATTTTTATTTTATTGTCTACGCTAAGCGTCTTTCTAAGTATCTTGAAACCAATGATAGTGCATAACAAACGACGAAGTACATCACTGCTAAAGCGACGAACATTGGAATAACATAATTAGTATTTTGACCGTATACTAATTGTGCATGATACAGTAACTCTGGTAAAACAATGATAGTAGCCAATGACGTATCTTTAATTAATGAGATAAATTGACTAACCAATGGTGGAATCATTTTCTTTAAAGCTTGTGGTAAGACAATCACACGCAGACCTTGCCAATAAGTTAGACCATTTGCGCGAGCACCTTCCATTTGTCCGGGTTCAACAGCTTGAATACCACTTCGAATGATTTCAGCTAACATTGCTGATTCGAAAACGGTCATCGCTAACGTTGCTGACCAGAAAATTGATAACCGAATACCAACATTTGCTAAGCCAAAATAAACGAAAAATAAGATTAAAAGTAATGGTAAATTTCGAATTAAATCAATTATAAAACCAACTATAGCAGATAAACGTTTTACTTTAATATATCGTGTTAGGCCTAGAATAGCGCCAATTATAAAACTGAAAATAATTGAAATAACTGAAACTTCGATTGTTACTAATAATCCTTGTAGTAAGTAGCGAATATTTTCCCAACTATATGCTGCAATAAAATCTGACATATTTTTCTAGACCCCCTTTAACTTAATTTCTTTTCTAAATGTCTCATGTAATAACTTAATGGCATCGTGATAATTAAATATAACACCCCAACGATAATGTACGTGTTGATTGTATCAAATGTTGTTGATGCGATAATATCACCTTGGTACATTAAATCAAATCCAGCAACGAAGGCTAAAACTGAAGAGTTTTTTACCAAATTAATGAACTGATTACCCAAAGGTGGAATCACATATTTAAATGCCTGGGGTAAAATAATATGAAACATCGATTGCATGAATGTTAACCCGTTTGAGCGAGCACCTTCCATTTGTCCAGGATCAACAGCTCTAATCCCAGCACGAACTGTTTCTGCAATAAAGGCAGATGTGTAAATCGTTAGTCCGATTGTTCCAGCTGTAAATCCGTTGATATTCGTAACGTACATAGGTACCACAACGTAGAAAAACATTGCAACAACCAATAACGGAATATTTCTAAATATTTCAATATAGATACGTGCAATAATTTTTAAAATTCGATATGGCATTTCTTCCAAAATTGCAAAGAACGAACCTATAATTAAACTAAAAAATAATGCGAGTACACTTGAACACAATGTATAGCCAAGTCCTGTTAATAAGGCTTGCCAATGTTCTGTAAAAATCGTAATCATTGTTGACTCGCCTCCTTCACACTAAATCCTGGAATATCGCCAAACCATTTGTTTAATAATTTTTCATACGAGCCATCGGCACGCATTTCAGCTAAAGCCTTATTAACTTCATTCTTAAATTCACCTTGGCCTTTATCAATCGCAATTCCGTAAGGTTCATGCGTAAAAGTACCACCAACAACAGCAAAATCAGAATTCTCTTTAACCATCCCATATAAAATACCATTATCAGTTGTTAAAGCATCACCTTGACCAGATTTTAGTGCGGTTAATGCTTGCGCATAATCATCTAGTTCCAGCACTTCTGCTTTAGGTGCATACTTCTTCATGTTAATAACTGAAGTTGAACCCTTAACACCTAAAACAACCATACCGTCTTTATTCAAATCTTTTACGGATTTAATTGAGCTTGTTCTTTTAACTAAAATAGCTTGTCCGGCAGCAAAATAAGAGTTAGAAAAATCAACTTGTTTTTCACGATCTTTAGAAATGGACATCGTCGCAATAATTGCATCAATATTTCCATTTTTCAAAAGTGGAATTCTTGTTTTACTTGTTACCTGAACAAAATTAGCTTTACCATCTTTACCTAAGATTTTTTTTGTCACTGCCTTAGCAATATCAATATCAAATCCTTGGATTTCACCGGTTTTGATGTTCATTAAACCAAATAACTTCGTATCTGCTTTAACACCCCAGTTAATTGTTTTTGTTTCTTTAGCTGTTGTTGCAATGTTGGCTTTACTTTGCGCTCCACAGCCTGCAATAACTAATACCATAGCTATACTCATAAACAATAAGCTAATTTTTCTTAATTGTTTCATATTTTAATCCCCACTCTCACAGTCTTGAGCTCCTTAATGTTTAATAATTTTACTCAAGAATTTTTTTGCACGTTCTTCTTTTGGATTGTCGAAAAATTCTACTGTTGTATCATCCTCAAGAATTTGACCATCAGCCATGAAAATAACACGATCGGCTACTTCACGAGCAAAGCCCATTTCATGAGTTACAACAATCATTGTGATCCCATCATTTTTAGCGATATCTTTCATAACTTTTAAAACATCGTCAATTGTTTCAGGATCTAATGCAGAAGTTGGTTCATCAAATAATAGCGCCTTAGGTTTCATAGCTAGACTACGGGCAATGGCAATTCTTTGCGATTGTCCACCTGATAACATTCTAGGATATGATTGTGCTTTATCATCAAGTCCAACTGTTTTTAATAAATCCATTGCGATTTTTTTATTTTCAGCTTCATCCCGTTTTAAAACTAAACGTGGTGCAAGCATAATATTTTCTAAAACAGTTTTGTTTTCGTACAAGTTAAAATGTTGAAATACCATCCCAACATTTTTTCTGATTTTATCAATATTCGTTTTCTTATCTGCTAAATCAAAATTATCAACTAATAGTTGCCCCTCGTTAACTTGCTCTAAACCATTGATAGTTCTGATTAATGTACTTTTTCCAGAACCAGATGGCCCGATAATAACGACGACTTCGCCTGCTTCAACTTTTAAATTGATATTCTTCAATGCGTGAAATTTATCGTAATATTTCTCCACATTTTTAAATTCGATCATTGCCATACTCTCAATCCCCTTCTCTTAACTCTTTTATTCTTTTTTGTGATACTTTAATTATACTACCAAATGGATGTTTAATTGCAGTCTTTTTTAAATGTACCATATAATCACAAAAAAAGTGATAGCAATGTAGTTATTTGCTATCACTTTTTTACTAATTTTCTTTTTCTTTATAGGCAATTTGAACTTTAACGTGAAATTTATGTGATTCTTCAATAACTGATGATCGACCAGCAACCTTCTGATTACCACCATAAATAGTTGCTGTTGCTAAGTAAATATCATATTGTTCTTTAGCCGTTTCAATATCAGATAAACCAACATGGGTTAGGCGACCAATCAATTGTTTATCAATCTGATTCATTCCAGCGTAAACATTCATTTTTTCGTCTTCTATTTTTAATTCAAAAAATGGAAAAGCAACGGGCTGTGCTAACTCTGACACTGGTTTTCCTGTTTTCTGAATTTCTTTTATAATAGCATCATCTGACAATCCATCATAATCAAAATCTGAATACTTAACTTGCTTCATTTGATCAGCAATTTTTTGAATACTTACTTTTTCGTTTCTATTTGTCCTAAGTGTCGCTGGCATCAGCATTTTAGAATCAAATAGGCCATTCGTTTGAACATAACCTGGTTGCATTCGGCGACGTTTATCTCCTTCAATTTCTTCCTTAGGCGGTCCGCCCAACAATTTTTCAATTTTCGGTGAAGGATCAAATTTAGTTGTTTTATTTGTAAAATAATGAATAACATTTAAAACAATAAAATATAATAAAACAAAAAAAGCAAGAATAAACAAACTACCTCTAACATAATAACCATTTATGAAATATCGTGATGCGATATACAATAAATACCAATTACCAAGAAAGCCTAAAACAGTATAAATTCTATTTTTTAATTTTAAATTAACATTAATAAACCCTAAATAATGGTTTGCTAAATCTAGTAAACTAAACATTTATTTACCTCCTAATCCTTAGTCTGTATTTGTCGTTTCTGCACTGGCTTTGGCTTTGTCAGTCGTTACCGTTTTAGTATTCTTCACGCTACTACTTGTGCTTGTTGCCGAGCTAGCTTTATCCGCATTTGTATCAGTATCTGTACTTGTATCAGTTGTGTCATCGGTACTTGTTTCCGCGCTCTTATCATCCGTTGTATTATCGGCACTTGTACTTGCTGATTTGTTTGATGTTTCATCGGCAGCACTTGAACTACTAGACTCATCTTTTGAACTTTCTGATGAAGAGGACGAATCAGAAGAACTCGTCTCAGAAGATGAACTTACTTCTTTGGAACTCGAATTATCGTCTACTTTAGGTTTAGTTTCCGACGGTGATGAAGCTACTGAAGAAACTGTTGCTCCTTCGTTTGTATTCGTTGTTTTGTTAACAACAACGTTAGTTGCGCCCAATGCAAGTACGATAGAAACAATTGCAAAAGGTGTTATAAATGGTGGCGTTCTATATGCCATTAACTCTCACTCCAATTTTGTACTTTTTCCATTAAACCATTTGTTATTGAAGTTTATTCGAAGATAAACTTAATTTTTCGATAATTTTTTTTGGCATTCATCACAAATCCCATGTAATTCAAATTTATGTTCTTCTATTTTGTAACCTGGTAACTGTTTTACAAAATAATCTAGCGGACAGCTATCAAGTTCAACCACCTTACTACAAGAAGTACAAATAAAATGATGGTGATGTTTGTGACTAAAATCACATTGATATTTTACACAGGCTCGTTCACCATTCATCCGTTGCTCAACAAGACCCATTTCTTTAAATTCTTTGATATTTCGATAAATTGTATTATGACTCATCCCTGGATATTTATTTCTCATATAGTCATCCACAACTGTAACGTCAACATAAGCTTCCTCATACTGACTTAAATACGTTAATAAACTTTTTCTTTGTTTCGTAATTTTATATTTATTTTCTTTTAGTATATGCAATGCATCATCAATTAATTCAGTCAAAAGGCTTATCTCCATTTCTAAATAATAATGGTTACTCTTTAAGAAGAATACCATATCAACTAAAAAAAGCAATCACTCTTAACCTAATGATTGAATTAACTGATCAATCTGTTTCTTTGCGTCAACTAAATCGTCATTAATAATGACATGTGCTATACCTTCAAGATCTGCTGGAAGTTTCATGTCTCGTTTTGCTTCACCAGAATCTAAGCGTAAACTTCGATTTCGAATCGTATCTCCCCGTTTAATTAACCGATCTTGTAATATCTGATTATCCGATACAGACAAATATAAGACAACTGTTTCTTTTGGTAATTCTTTTGAATACGTGATGGCACCTGCCGTATCGAGTACAATTGTCGCATTTTTTGCCTCTGACCAAGCAGCATCTATCGCTTCTCTTGATGAACCATAGTAATGGCGATCATACTCAACATGTTCTAAATAATGAAAATTAAAAAAAGTTTCATCGGATTCAAAATAATAATCGCGACCATTTTTTTCATTAACTCTTGGTTGCCTAGTTGTGTGAGTAATCACCTTTTTGGCATCAAATTGCTTGGTTAGATAGTCTCTAATCGTCGTTTTACCTGTTCCCGGAGCACCCGTGATCACGAATATTCGTTTTTGCATTAAATCATCCCTTTATCGTTTTTAGACTTCTTCATATTATTTAAAAAATTTTTGGTTAATATAAAACAAATGACTTGCATTCATTTTATGTACGTACTATACTAAGCTTCTACTAAAGAAAGTAGAATGCGCTTTCATGGTAGTAAGATATAGAAATACGGAGGATACACACTTATGAAATTTGGAACATTTAGTAAAAACTGGTATACGATTTCTTTAGACACTGAAAAACAAATCTTTATTGCTAGTTCAAAAAATAATCCAGCCATTTCAGGTTCTGGGGTAACAATCGAAACAGCCGTTTCCAACTTATCAACAGAAATGAAATATGTTCAATCTGGACAATTTGTATAGAGGGTAAATGTGAGCTCACGCACATCAACCCTTTTTTATTTGGACTTTTTTACCGATTAAACCTTACCATCAATCGCTTAATGGGTACGTATAATAAACTAACAATGATAATTGTCGAGATTGAATTAACAACAGTTGCAGGTAAACTTAAAAACGCCTGAACAGCGGCGACATTAAAACTAACACCTTTAATCATTGCTTCACCAATCGAAACTAAATATGATGTTCCTATTTTACCAATTCCTGCCGTTGCAGCAATAATGATAATCCAATATTTACCATGATAATTTTTTAATCCTTTCGTAACAACCGTAATTAGTAATGCAATAACCACTACTTCTAGTACAGTAAAATATGACGTATCTGCATAACCATTCAAAATATCAAATAATCCCAGACCAATCGCTCCTGCAATTGTGCCATAACTAAACCCTAAAAAAATCACGGCCAATGCTGCTAGTGAATTACCGAAATGAATAAATGGTTTTCCCACCATAGCTGGGATTGGTATTCTAAAAACTGAGATACCTATATAAATAATTGCCGCAAATAATCCCGCTAAAATAATGCTTCTTAATCTTTCATTTCTCATTTTATTTTTCCATTCTATCGTTAATATCGGGTAAAATACTCATAAAATTAACCCCTAACCTTTGATCAAGTCCTTCATTATCAGAATTACTCATCGCTTTCCATGTTACTTCTACTGCAAATTCCAATGCTTCCCTTAGTGAATGACCATTCATTAACTCACCCACTACGCAGCTTGCTAGCAAGTCTCCTGTCCCAAAATAATGATTCTCACGTTGTTCTTTTAATACCCAACCTGATTCGCCTTCTTTTGTTAGAAAAACAACACCAATTTGATTTTTCTGGTTTGTAACTCCTGTAATTATAACCGCTTTTAAATTTAATTTCTTTAATAAACGTGTTAGTAACTTTTTAATTTCTGCCTCGCTAGGATTTTCCTGATAATTACAGTCTGCCAATAAGTAAGCCTCTGTTAAATTGGGTAAAATTAAATCTGCTTGCGTTAAACATAACATGCTTAATTCTTCTACATAGTCGTTTGTCAGTCCTGAATATAACGTGCCGTGATCAGCCATAACTGGATCAATAACGGTGAGTGCTTTATCATCAGATAACCTATCTAGTAGAATCCCCATCATTTTAATACTTTCTGCCGTCCCTAGATAGCCCAAATATGCGCCCGTAAATTGAACTGGAATAGTTGCCCAGTGTTCTTCAAAAGCTTTTATAAATGGTGAGATGTCTACCTTCATTGGTACTCCAAATCCACCTGTATGACTACTTAATAACATTGTTGGCAATATTGTCGTCCGTTGTTGATAACTAGCTAAAACAGGAACCGCAATCCCTAATGAAACACCACCAACACTAGATAAATCTTGTGCAATCAATAATTGTTTCATTATTCCACCTTCTTCATTTGAAGTTATTTAATTCATTATAAAATGAATACGCCAGAATAGCGATATTTAGTAACCATTTAAAAATAAAAAACTGTTGAAAAATTAGCACTAGGCTAGTTCCTCAACAGTTCAACTATTTCTTCAATTCAATTTTATTTTGTCGACCAATCGCATGTTTTAACATAAACGGTGCTACGATAGTTGAAATAATAATTACCATGATAACTGCCGAATAGTATTCCGTCGACAACAAGTGTGCGGTATACCCAATTTGGACAATAATCAAAGCCATTTCGCCACGAGAAATCATCCCCGCACCGATTACATATGCACTATTTAAATCAAATCCAAGTAACCTAGCACCTAATCCACCACCTAGTAATTTTGTGAGGACGGCCAAAATCGTTAAAATAACGATAAACCAAATATTTTTCATAAATCCATCAAATGACATGCTTAATCCAATACTCGTGAAAAACATTGGAATAAAGACTGCATAACCAATTGGTTCAATATTGGCATCAATTTCTTTTTTATACGGTGTTTGTGCCACTGCAATTCCTGCAAAAAAGGCACCAACAACAGCACTTAACCCCACTAAGTCAGCTAAGTAGGCCATACCTAGACAGATAACCAGTGACATAATCGTAATCGATGAGCCAACTAATAATCGTTCACTTAATCTCATCAAGAAAGGCGCCACCCACTTGAATAGGATTAAAATACCAATGAAGTAAACAAATTCTAATAAGAAGCCAATCCAAATGTTAGCTTGTGCGCTATCACCGGTACTTGTAATATTACCAAATACACTAACTAATACACTTAAAATAACAACAGCTAAGATATCATCCACAACGGCCGCACCTAGGATTGTTGCACCTTCTTTTGAATCTAATCGTTTTAATTCTTTCAAGACTTCGACGGAAATACTAACTGACGTTGCCGCAAAGATAACACCTAAAAATAAAGCCGATTCAAATCCAAAATTATAAATTCGACCAAAGTAATAGACAACTAAGATAGGGAAGACAACACCTAAAGTCGCAACTGATAAGGCCGGTTTTAAATACTTTTTAAGTAGATCTAAATCACTTTCTAATCCCGCCATAAACATTAAAATAATCACACCAATTTCTGCGAACATCGCAAATAAATGATCTGAATGGACCCAATTCAACATTGCTGGTCCAAGTAAAACACCAACTAATAATTGCCCGATAACACTAGGAACACCAATTCGTGTGCTGACATGACCCGCAATTGATGTTGCCACTAATACTAAACAAATCGTTCCTAAAAATGCCATTATTTCTCCTCTCACTTGTCACTATCTATATTAACCATAACATACATTAAAAATAAAAAGCAGCAAATTCCCTCTCGGAATTCACTGCTTATGATTCACTTAATTAAATTAAGCTTCTTCACTGTTAAAAATATATTTTGCTGCGAATGCTGCAATAGCACCACCAACTAATGGTGCAAGAATAAATACCCAAAGTTGTGAAAGTGCATCGCCACCGGCATAAAGTGCAGGTCCAATACTACGAGCAGGGTTAACTGAAACCCCTGTAAGTGGTAAACCAACAAAGATAAGTACTGTTAATGTTAAACCAATCACAAAGCCAGCAATATTACTGTTACCAAATTTTTCACTCGTAACCATCAAAATAATAAAGATGAATAAGAATGCGAATAAGGCTTCAACGAAAAATGCCATACCACCAGGAATTGTTGCATAACTATTTGAACCAAAACCATCAGCAACTTTTGATGTATCTGTCATTGATGAAATAATCATCTTAACCACGCTAGATGCTACAATCGCACCTAAGATTTGACTAACCCAGTAAGCAACCATATCAGTCAATGACATGCGCTTGTTGATGTACATTGCTAATGAAACAGCAGGATTGATGTGTGCACCTGAAACAGGTCCAATAGCATAAACCATCAATGTAATAGCTAAACCAAATGCAAGTGCAATAACAAGTGGGCTACCGTTACCTAACGTAACTGCCCCTGTACCAAATAATACCAAGAAAAATGTGCCGATAAATTCAGCAATATAATTTTTATAATTCAATTTTAAATCCCCCTATATTAGTATCTCTTAATTATACACATAACCATAAACTCATTTCAATTATTTTTTTATTTTTAATTTTTGAATTAAAACCCATGCTGTAATTGGAACCGCTAGAATAACACCTATAATAGAAAATAAAATCATTATTAATTCTGCAACAAAAATTTTATCATTTATAATATCTGCGAATGTAGCATGCGTCTGTACTAATAAAATAAATAGCGCTAAAAAGCCACCAAAGAAACCAAAAAATAGTGTATTAAACGTTGTTCCAATAATATGTTTACCAATACTAATACCAGCTGCGTATAACTTTTTTAAATCAATTGTTGGTGTTTGTTCAATAATCTCATTTAAGCCAGCCGAAATTGCAATCGCACCTTCAGCAATTGCGCCTAAAGTACTAAAAATAGCTGTTGAAATCGCTATTTGCATAAAATTAGCGCCTACTAATAACGAAAATGCTTCTATTTCTTCACTATCTTCTGCACCAAAACCTTGAACTGCAGCAAAATGTTCAACTGGAATAATCAAAAGAACGAGAATAACCAGAACAATTAACGAAGCATAAAAAGCAGTTTCAGTAACTTGCACATTATCATCACCAAGAAAAATCGTAATAGCTAAAATAATAATGCCATTAATTAGGGTCACTGCTACCGGCGGAAATCCTCCCGTAATTAAAATAATCGTAAAAAATAACATGATAAAATTAAAAAATAAGCTTAAAAATGAACGAACACCATTCATTCCTCCAACAATGACCATTAAGACAAATAAAATGGCACTTAACCAACCAATTGTAATCATAATGTGTCATCCCCTTTGATTAATCGACTTGCAAAAAAACTTGCGACAGGTATCGCAATGACAATCCCAATACCGCTGATTAATGTTTGGACAACTCCTAAAGCCATGGTCCATGAAAAAGTATAGCCAATTGTATTGGTCGTTCTAAAGTACAAAACGGCAAGTGGGAAAATGTCAGCAATAAAAATTAAGAATAAGACGTTAATTAATGGTCCCATAATCGATTGTCCAACCTCACGTCCAGATTTAAAAAGTTCTTTCGATGAAATAGTTGGTTGTTCTTTTTTTAATTGAAATAGTGTTGCAACGATATCTGTCGATTCATCCATGACAGCCCCTAGAGAACCTAGTAGTGTGGCAGCAAGGAATAGTTCCTTTGGCGCTTGCGTTGCATAAGATAGAGCTTCGTAATGCATCCCTTGATCATTTGTCAGTTTTAAAATAATGACACTAATGATTAACGATAAACTAGTTCCCGTCAAAGTTGCCAATAACGTGACCAGCATCTGTCGATTAAAGCCAATTACCAAACTCAAGGTCAGTACTGCAAATATTAGAGCAATACCTGCGAAAATCCAAAAGAAGTTCGTAATATTAACGAATATTTCAAATTTAATGGCTAAAAAGAAAATAATCATATTTAAGACGATACTTAATACAGCAATCATGCCACTAAACTGCATAAATCCTACCAGCATACTAACGGCAATCCAAATTAATATGGCCACGACGACATCTCGTTTGAACCCATCAATAATACCAGTTAATCCACTTTTATGAGGATTAATCGTTACAAATACTTGATCATTTTTCTGGTATTTTTGATCATTTGCGCGAGATGAAGAATATGTATTTGGTAGTCTTATTTTTTGCCCTTTATACTTACCATTCATCACAGTTCCAAATAATTTTTGTTTAGTCTGTGTATCTTTATTTTCAAATTCATCTGTTACTTTTTCAGTTTTTTCATCCTTAACCTGTGTTATTTTAACAATCGTATCTGAATACAGTGCTTGATCAAATTTAACACCTATTACGAGTATGCCACCGATAATAATCGTTAGAATTAAAATAATGTTCTTCTGAAGTAACTTTTTCATGGGTTCACACCTCATTTATTATTAATACACTTCCACCAGTTTAACATTTTACAACAAAAAAAGTCCGACCAAAGGCCAGACTTTAATCTATCTTATTTTAACTTTATAAAGCTTTGAAACAGCTAACTATTATCTACTTAATAGACATGTCACGATAAAATAATGTCGTTCCATATGGGTTAATGTGTAATCCGGATGCATCTGGGTTCAATAAGTAGGCCATTGCACCTTGGAAAACAGGTACTGTATAAGCATCTTCTTCGACCAATTGCTTTTCAGCATCAATCAAGCTATTCCAACGTTTCGTTGGATTTGTTGCAAATTCATTTTTAGACTGATCGATATCTTTTAAATATTGTGCATTTTTGTAATCGGTATTTAAATGATAAGCGCCACCATCATTAATAAAGTTAATTGGATCAGCATAATCTGGTGTCCATGTCCCATAAACGATATCAAATTGGTAAGCCGTTGTTGCTGCTAATCGCGATTTAATTGGAATATTACGTGCGTTAATTTTTAATCCAGGTAAGTTACTCTCTAACTGCGCTTGCAAGTATTCAATCACTTGTTTAGCTTCTGGCGTATCAGAACCCAATATTTCAATTGTTAAGTCCTTCTTACCGATCTCTTTAAGTCCTTTTTCCCATTCTGCTTTAGCTTCTTTTTTATTAAAAGCAAGCAAGTCTCCTGCTTCTTTACGGTAATCTTCCCCATTAATCGGATTTGACACAAATTTAGCTGGGACGATTCCATTTAATGCAGATGAACCATCATTAAGAATTTTGCTAGCTAATAATTTTTTATTAAATCCTAGCGCAATTGCTTTACGAATATGTTTATTACCAGTTGCCTCACGCTTAGTATTAAAACCTAAATAACCAATCATTGGTGTTTTACGTGTTGCGAACCCTTTTTCATTCTTATATTGTTTAACATAATCATTTGCTAACATTGAGAAATCAATCTTCCCTGTTTGATATAACTTGCCAGCAGTTGCACCATCTTTAACAACTTGAACGTCAACTTTAGCTAACTTAACTGATTTAGCGTTCCAATAACTGGTATTTTTAACATATGACCATTTGTTATTAGTTCCTTCCCAATCAGTTAATTTATAAGGACCATTCACAATCATATGTTGTGAATCCGTTGCATATTGACTACCTTGTTTTTTAACGTAAGCTTCATTTTGAGGTACAAATGGTGCACCCGTTAATACTTCTGGTAAATAGCTAATTGGTTGTGCCAGAGTAACTTCTAATGTTGTTTTATTCAGCGCTTTAACACCTAACTTATCAACGGCCATCTTGCCATTTCGGATAGCAAACCCATTTTTAATAATATCAATTCGTTGTGAATTAGGTGATGCTGTTTTAGGATTTGCTAGTTTTTGCCAAGCGTAAACAAAGTCATTTGCTGTAACAGGAGTCCCATTTGACCAGTTCTCAGCTCTTAATTTATAGGTGTAAACTGTTTTTGCTTTGTTAACCGTCACACTTTTTGCTGCAGCTAACACTGGTTTATTTTTTTGATTATACGTATACAATCCTTCATAAACGTTTTGTATTGCTTCAACACTAAATGTATCACTGTATTTAGTAGAATCTAAAGTGCCTAATTGATCAGTTACAGCCACTTTTAATATGTTATCGTCTTTCGTCGCTGTTTTTGAACAAGCAGCTAGCACCCCTATAAACATGATACTTAAAACTACCGCAATTTTCCTTCTCACTTTAGACACTCTCCTTTTTTAGTTACCTTAATGTGATTAACTTTACCTAGTTACTTATTTTTTGTCAATAAAGACGTATCATTTCAACCAACTTTACATTTAAGCTATACTTAACCCAGTGTCTTACTCAATTCTGAAAGGAAGTTTTTGACTTATGAAAAATAATCAATTTGCTAACTATACACCTACTTTTGAGACACAAATAAAAGAACTTAAAGCTATTAATTTGTATATAGCCTCCGAAACCAATCCTACACATTTATTTGAACAATTACTCAATAAAATTCTCATCGACTATCAAACAATCGGTGCGAAACAACAAAAAATGATGTCCTTATTAGCGACAGAATCCATTTCTGTTTATGAATTTTTTACTACAAAAAAGGAATTAACACCTGTTATCTTTTATAATGTTGCATTACAGTTACTAGAATTTGAAGTCGATGTCGATTTCAAAATTGATGACCCATTTACGGCAATGGCTAAAATTCAGTTACCTTCTATTGAAATTATTGAATCCGTTAATGATTTTTGGTCCGCATGGTATCTCTTACTGACAACACATACCAAAAATGGCCAAGTCTTCACAGATACACTAGCAAATAAAGGGTACTTTGTTTCATTTTATAAAGATGCGAAACCTTTATTTTTCAATGGAAAAGCGCAACCTGTTTTTGATACAACTAAACTGATTCGTGAAGTCGTCTACGTTGAAGCCCCATTAGATACTGACCAAGATGGTCAACGTGATTTATTAAAAACAGAAATTTTAAGACCACTAGTTACATCCGGACTAAAAGTACCTATTCTTTATACAGCAAGTCCTTACAATCAAGGCACAAATGATGATTCTGAATTAATGCGCAACGTTGATATCCCGCTTACCGAAAAACCAGTTACTGAATTAACTGAATCTGATATCACCTATAACTATCAGAAATCCAACTTACCCGAACCACGATCAATCCTCTCAGAATCAACAGAAACTGAGCAAACCTTTAGCCGTGAATCTTCGTATACATTCAACGATTACATGCTAGCTAGAGGATTTGCAATCGTCTATGCAGCTGGTATTGGTACTCGAGAATCAGATGGTATTCGTACTTGTGGGAGTGTTGAAGAAACGGTATCAACCGTCGCCATTATTGAATGGCTAACGGGACATCGGCAAGCATTCACAAATAAACTCGATAATCGATCAATTAAAGCCACTTGGAGTAATGGTAACGTTGCTATGACTGGTAAATCTTACCTTGGTACGCTTGCTACTGCAGCTGCAACAACTGGTGTATCCGGCTTAAAAACAATCATTTCTGAAGCCGCTATTTCAAGTTGGTATGATTATTATCGTGAAAATGGACTAGTCGTCGCGCCTGAAGCTTGCCAAGGTGAAGATGCAGATGTTTTAGCTGCGCTTTGTTTAAGTCGCCAAAAAGATGCCGCCGACTACGCTAATATTCAAGACTACTTTGACAAAGTTATGAATCGATTATCTATAGGACAAGACCGTGCATCTGGTAATTACAATAAATTTTGGGATGAACGTAATTATTTAAACCAAACTAAAAATATCAAAGCAAATATTGTTATGGTCCATGGTTTAAATGATTGGAACGTCAAACCTCGCCAAGTTGAACAACTTTGGCAAGCATTACGTCCTTTACCTATTGTTAAAAAATTATTCTTACACCAAGGTAAACATATCTATATCAATAACTTTCGCTCATTAGATTTCACTGATATGATGAATTTATGGTTATCAAATCAACTTTATAATATCGAAAATGGTGCTGAGACACTTATTCCCAATGTCACCATACAAGATAACCTAGAAGCTGAAACGTGGCACACTTATGATGATTGGGCAGACCCGGATTCTCCTACCCAATCCTATCATTTCCAACAAAATAAATTAACACAATCAGTCACATCAGATGCTCACCAATTTGCTACTTTCAAAGATAACTTACCAACTGACCTTTTTAACAACTACGTCAGAGATAATCATCTTTGGAATCAAGCTTTAGTTTCAACTAAAGAAACAGAAATGGCTAAAAATAGAATCCAATTAATCTCAGAACCATTAACAGAACCGCTGTTTATTTCCGGTTCTGCTCACATAAAATTGTCTGTTGCAGCACTACAAACAAAAGGGCTCATTAGTTGCATGCTTATCGATTATGGTGAAGAAAATAGACTCACCCCCGTGCCATCCATTCTCAAACGAAAATCTTTAGATATGGGATTTCATTGGCGTGAAGATGATTTGGTTGAATTTACTAAAAATCCCACAAAAACTCCTTGGAAAATGATTTCCAAAGGTCATATCAATTTACAAAATAGGACAAATCGTTATCAAAATGATTCTGTCCTTCCAGGAACTTTCAACACAGTAGATTTTGATTTACAACCAACTGCCTATCACATTAAGGAAGGTCATCAGATTGAATTAATCATTTACGCAACAGATTTTGGGATGACTTTACGAAATAACGATTCAGATAGTTATACTATTAACTTAGCTAATTCGCGTCTTAAAATTCCTTATCAATCTGTTAGTACAGTATCATTATTCTAAATAAAAAAGAAAATCATCAAAAAAATTATTGATGATTTTCTTTTTTTATTTATCAATATCTACGTATTAAGTAATGAGACAATTCGCACACAAAAATAACTTTAATAAATCCAACAATCAAAAATGGTAAAATACCTATTAAAAATGCTTGTTGCATCGAGGTTTGTTGGTAAACCATTAACCAGATTGCTCCTAAAACTAATTGCACACTAGCACCTAATAAATTCCCCATGTACAACTGCCAACGACCATTACCATACCATTTTAAAAACAGCCCCGTTAAGATAATATAGGCTAAAAAACCAAATAAATAACCACCTGTTGGTCCAATTAAAGAAAAAAGTCCCGAATGAAATCCAGCAAAAACTGGGATTCCTATTAATCCTAATAGGAGATAAATGCCCACCGCTTTTAATCCTTCTTGAACCGGTCTCAAACTCGATAATAATCCGATAAAAATGGTTTGTAACGTTAACGGGATTGGCCCCAATGGAATGGTTAACTGGGATAAAACACCCAAAACGGCTGCTAACTCTGCTGCTATAATTAATTGTTTTAACTGTTTATTTTGTCCCATTTGTTAAGCCTTCCACATTCACCTTTGTAATTTCACCAGCCATATAAGTCGTTATTTGCCCATTTTTATCTCTCAATACCAACTGTCCATCATCTTTAATTGTTTCAACTGTACCAATAATTTCTTGATGACCACTTTTTAAAGTAACTGTCTGTCCAATAACTAGTGACCGTTTACGATAATCATTCATGAAGTCACCATTTTGGTAATTCTGATAGATTTGGATAAATTGATTGGTAATTTCAGCAATCAACTCATTCCGTGTGACATTATTCGATTCATCAATTAATGAACCCACTTTATCTTGTAACTCTGGAGATAATTTTTTAAGGTCTGTTTTAAAATCTAGCCCAATCCCTATAACTAAGCTTGTCACTTGCTGCGTTTCAAAATCTGTGACAGCCTCCGTTAAAATCCCGCAGACTTTTTTATTTTGATAATAAATATCATTCACCCACTTTATTTGTGGTTGAATTTTCAATTTATTTTCTAAAGCATAACTAACCGCCATGGCAGTTGCTGTCGTTAGCTGACCAACATCTTTGATAGGTTGATCAATTCTCAATAAATAACTGATATAAATCCCAGTCTCTTCTGGTGATTCAAATGTTCGACCAAATCGACCATATCCTGCTGTTTGACTATTGGCCACTATTAACAGTGGACCCTGTATATCGGGCTGGCTTGAACGCTCTTTCGCCAATACATTGGTAGATGTCACTTCATCAAATAATTCAATTTGCATCATGTCAGTTGTTAAATAAGATTGAATTAGTTGTGCGTTCAACTGATTACCATCATTTAGACTATATCCTTTTTGTGGAATCGTCTTAATGTCAAAACCCTGCTCTTGTAAACTCTTAATAGCCATCCAAATAGCAGTTCTCGAAACGCCAAGTTTTTCAGCCAATAGTTCTCCCGAAATAATAGTATCTTGTTGTCCAGCTAATATTTTTAGAATACTGTCTTTAGTTTTCATTTTACACCGTTAACCTTTTAATTTTATTAGTTAACATAACTTTAAGCTAACTCACTAAAATATGCAACTAACACTCTTAAAAAAATACCATCCTCACTTTCATTCTGGTAAATAATCATAAAAGTGCTATGATTAATCTATTCTTAAGAAATTAGGTGGATTAATATGGCATACGGAACGAAAATTATTACGTTAGATAATGGTTATCATCTCTGGACTCATACTGAAGGACAAGGTGATATCCAACTACTTTGTCTACATGGTGGGCCTGGTGGTACACATGAATATTACGAAAATTTTGCTGAAAAATTAGCACCTCTTGGCGTTCAGGTTTCAATGTATGACCAACTCGGTTCATGGTATTCTGATCAACCAGATTTTACTAAACAAGAAAATGTTGATAAATTTCTTAATATTGATTACTTCATTGATGAAGTTGAAGAAGTCCGTATTAAATTAGGTTTAGATAACTTCTACCTAATTGGTCAATCATGGGGTGGTGCTCTTGTTCAAGAATACGCCTTAAAATATGGTGACCATTTAAAAGGTGCTATTATCTCAAGTATGACTGATGATATTAACGAATATTTAGCAAACGTTAATGCTATTCGTGCTAAAGAATTGGATGCTGATGCGCTTGCCTACATGCAAGAATGTGAAAAAAATAACGATCTTGATAATGACCGTTACCAAGGTTATGTCGATATTTTAAATGACGGCTATGTTGATCGTAAAAAGCCAGCCCAAATTTCTCATTTAGTAAGCACAATGGCTGAACCCGTTTATAATTACTTCCAAGGTAACAATGAATTCGTTGTGACTGGTAAATTAAAAGACTGGTCTACTCGTGACCGCATTAAAAATATTACTGTCCCAACATTAATCACATTTGGCGAACATGAAACAATGCCTTTAGCAACAGCTAAAAGAATGTCAGAAACAATTCCACATGCTCGTCTTGAAACAACTCCTGAGGGTGGTCATCATCATATGATCGATAACGCTCCTGTTTACTTTGATCATTTAAGTACCTTCTTATCAGATGTTGAAAACGACAATTTTAAAGATTAAATTAAAAAATACCACCATTGATAACTACTATCAACGGTGGTATTTTTTTATCTCTTAATCGTGTAACATCATTGCATTAATTGCAACAACAATTGTACTTAACGACATCACAACTGCACCCACTAATGGACTTAAAATAAAGCCAATTGGTGCTAAAACGCCGGCAGCCAATGGTAATGCAATAATATTATAACCTGCACCCCACCAAAGATTTTGAATCATTTTCAATCTTGTGTTTCGACTTAATTTCAAAAATTTTATGATATCCATCGGATTACTTTTAACTAATATAACGTCTGCAGAGTCGACAGCAACATCCGTACCTGAACCAATTGCCATCCCTATTGTTGCACTTGCTAAACTAGGCGCATCATTAATACCGTCACCAACCATGATAACGTTATGTCCTTCGCCCTCTAACTGACTAACAATTTTAGCCTTATCTTCAGGCATTAAGTTAGCACGAACATCTACAATACCTAGTTTTGCACCAACTTTATCAGCAGCTTGTTGATTATCACCAGTTAACATAATCACTTTGATATTCATTTTTTCTAATTTTTCGACTAAACCAAATGATTCTGGTTTAATTTGATCCCCTTGAGCAACATACCCAATCACTTTTTCATTTTGAATTAAATAACTAATTGAATCTCCTTCGTTGTCAGAAGCCATTTCATCCGTTAATAACTGTTGTTTATTAACATAAGCTTCAGAAACAATTTTGAATGCATCATCGTTAATATGTCCTTCTAATCCAACACCATTAATTTGTTGTGTTTCACTTGCAGTTGGAATCTCAATTTTTAAATCTTCTGCTTTTTGAATGATTCCTTTACCCAAAGGATGTGTCGATCCACGTTCTAACGACGCCATCAATCCGATAATTTCTGATTCAGAAAACTGATCAGTAAATGTTTTATATCCGGTTACCACGAAATGACCTTCAGTTAAAGTTCCTGTTTTATCAACAAGTAATGTGTCAATTGTGTGTGCAACTTCTAGCGCATTTCTATTTTTGATTAATAAGCCATTTTTAGCTGATAAAGAAGTACTTCTCGCAACAACTAATGGAATGGCTAAACCTAAAGCATGTGGACAAGCAATCACTAGAACAGTTACAAGAATTGATAATGCCTGACTAAATGTCCCTGTAATTAACCATACAATGAATGCTAAAATACCAACAGTCATGGCAGCATAAAATAAATATCCCGCAACTTTATCAGCTAACGTTTCCGTATCTGATTTTTCTGACTGCGCTTTTGTGACTAATTTAACAACTTGAGCTAAGTAACCTGTTTCACCAGTTCCCGTTACAGTCATTTGGATTTCTCCATTACCATTAACTGATCCACCAACGACTTCATCATCTACTACTTTTTCAACTTGTTTCGATTCACCAGTTATCATAGCTTCATCGACGCTTGTTTTACCAGAAATAATTGTTCCATCAGCTGGAATCGTTTCATTTCCTTTAACTAACAGAATATCTCCAACATGAACATTTGTTAAATCAACATCTTCAATTTTTTTATTTTCTCTAACGATATGTGCTTGTTTAGGTAAGAGTTGTGCTAATTTTTGAACAGCATCTCCTGCTGACATAACAGCGTTCATTTCAATCCAATGACCTAACAACATAATGACAATTAACGTTGCTAACTCCCAGAAGAAATCCATAACATGATGACTTGGATCTACAAGATTATTCATCACAACAGCATATAAGCTATACAAGTATGCCACACTAATACCCATTGCGATTAAGGTCATCATTGCTGGCTTTTTATCTGCAAGCTCCATCTTTGCACTATCTAAAAATGTTTTACCGCCATAGAAAAATAATCCAGTACCAATAAGTGCTACAACCCAATCAGATCCAGGGAAAGTAAACTGTAAGGGTAAGTTAATCCCCATCATAGGTGTCATTAAAACAATAGGAATTGCTAAAACTAAAGAAATCCAGAATTTCAATTTTAGATTTCCCATATGCATCATGTGCCCACCCATGTTCATTTGATCGTGGTCCATTCCTTCCATATCCATGTGATCCATACTCATGTGGTCCATATTTTTCATATCCTTATGATTCATATTCATGTGATCCATTTCTTTCATATCTTTGTGATCCATTTATACCGCCTCCATTAATTTATATTTTTAGTTTACACTTGTAAACTTAGATAGTCAAATAATTTATCTGTTACAAAAAAAATGTCAAAGAGATAAATATCCCTTTGACATTTTTATATAATCACATAAACATTTTAGTTAATTTACAATTCTATGCATCTTTACCAATTGTTTTACGACGGTTAACTTCTTTTTCAGCAAGTACATCGGAATCTTTAAATCCAAAGACCCAAGTACAACCAAATGCTACGATTATTGTAACAATTGATGCAATCCAAAAGTTAATTTCGTTACTCATTCCTCCACCAAACTTTAAAGGTGTAAAGAATGAAGGGAATCCGATTAATGAACCAGTAAATCCGTACATATTAACGTTTAATAGTCCGGCTACTAATCCACCAACTGCACCACCAATATTAGCTGCTAAGAAGACACGCCCATATTTTAAGGTAATCCCATAAATAGCTGGTTCTGTAATACCACTGAATGCTGCAATAACTGCACCACCAGATAATTCTTTAATGTTAGCCATTTTTGATTTAATCATAACTGCCATTACAGCAGCACCTTGAGCTACCATTGTAATTGAAACAATTGCATTTAAGTAGCTGTAGCCTTTTGAAGCAATATCGTTTGCGATTAAAGGAACAACTGCCCAATGTAAACCAAAGATAACTAAACATTGATATAATCCACCAATAACAAAACCTGCAATTGGGTAGTTTGCTGTTAAAATTGTGTTTAAAATAATAGAAATACCTGTACTAATTAACGTAATAATAGGTCCAACAATAATGATAATAGCGGCCGAAACGATCATAACTTCTAACAATGGTACAAAAATCATTCGTAAAACTTGTGGAATAACTTTTTTGAGTCCTTTTTCAACATAATGTGCTAACCATGCTCCAGCAATAATTGGGAAAATACTGTAAGTATAGTTAACCATATGAATTGGAATCCCAAATAAGTTAGTATTTAATGACATCCCCAAAAGTTGTCCAAACACTTTTGTTCCTGTTGCAATACCAAAAAGTGAAGGATATACCAAGACACCACCAACAATAGCCATAATAATTGGATCAGATTTTAACTTCTGTGCAGCTGTGAATCCAACAATAATAGGTAAGAAATAGAATGCTGAATCTCCCATGGCTGATAAGAAAATGTAAGTCTGTGATGTGGCTTCTGTCCAACGAAAATCGACAGCCATTTGAAGTAATCCTTTTAAAATACCACTAGCAGCCAATAATCCAATTACTGGCATCATAGAACCTGTGATAACACCAATCAAAGTATTAAATCCAGCATTCAATTTTCCACGGAATGTTGTTGGTTTTTCCTCAGCTGGTGCATCATCGGCAGCATCGACCTCGCCACCTGCGTATGATGTTCCTAATTGTGCAATAACTGCATCATAGACATCAGTAACAGCTGGTCCAATAACAACTTGATATTGTCCAACAGCATGACGAACATCAATTACACCTGTTAAATTTTTAATCACTTCATCGTCTGCTTTACTTTCATCAACTAAGTAAAATCGTAACCGCGTAATACAATGGATTAAACTCTTAATATTCTCTTTACCACCGACTTGTTTGATAATGTCTGTAGCTAATTGTGTGTAATCTTTTGCCATAACTATTCCTCCCCTTTTGCAGTACCAGATCCCACTTCCGTGCCACCTTCAAAAGGTTGTGGTTCCGATAATGTTAATTTGTCTAATTTATCTTGTGTATTTGTAATTACTACCATTAAAACATTGTCTAATTGTGCTTCAGAAACTTGTGTTAAATCCATAGTCCCAAGTAATTCACCACCATGAACACGAGCACCTTTTTTAATATTAATATCAAATGGTGCACCTTTTAAATCAACCGTATCAACACCCATGTGTAATAAAATTTCAAGTCCATTATCCATCGTGAATCCGATAGCATGTTTTGTTGATGCAACCAATGTTATAGTTCCAGATACTGGACTATAAATTTCCCCTGCGGTTGGTTTAAATCCGAAGCCATCACCCATTAATTTTTGAGCAAAAACAGAATCGCTCACATTTTCTAAATCAATTAACTCCCCAGTTGCTGGTGCGTAAAACTTATCATCATTTACCTTTTGTTTTCTTTTAAAAATCGACATTGTTCTCTCCCCCATTTTTTTTAATTTATTTAACTAGATTCGCTTACAGCGATTAAGCGTTTTCAAGTTATCCTTATAATAAACCTGTCTATACAGGATGTCAACGCTTTCTTTTCTTTTAAATTAACATTTATATATACTTGTATAGACTAGAATGTTTATGTTAAAATAACCTTATCATTGGAGGTGACTATTATGACGAACCAAAATAAACATTTAGGTATTTATCAAGATCTTGTCACTAAAATCACACATAATATTTACGCATCAGGAACATTCCTACCTAGTGAAATTCAATTGAGCCATTTATACGGTACTTCTCGCGAAACAATTCGAAAGGCTCTCCAAAATTTACTAACCAATGGCTATATTCAAAAAATTCGAGGCAAAGGATCGCTTGTTTTAGATATTCAACGATTCGCTTTTCCCGTCTCAGGTATTACTTCATATGAGGAACTGAATAAGTCTCTTCAAATGAATTCGGAAACACAAGTTAGACAGTTACTTGTCACAACTATTCCTATAGAGAGTTTTGCACCTAAGTCTGTTGTTGGCGATAAAGCGACATTTATTGAACGTCTACGACTTGTTAAAAATGAACCCAGTGTTATTGATCGTGACTACATACTTTCAGATATCGTACCTGAGATACCTTTAGCAGTTGCCCAAAATTCGCTTTATGATTATTTTGAAAATAAATTAGGCTTAGAAATCAGTTATGCTATTAAAAAAATTACAGTTGAACCAGCAGATACAACTATCCAAAAATTATTAAACATTCCAAAAACAGAATCTGTTGTTGTCATAAGAAGTGAAACCTATTTACAAGATAGTCGTTTATTTCAGATTACCGAAGCTATTCACCGCTCAGATCGTTTTAGTTTTGTTGATTTTGCACGACGGACGAAGAAAATATAACTAATAGGAGAATAACGATGACATTTGAAGATAAAATTATTTATCAAATTTACCCAAAATCATTTTATGATAGTAACAATGATGGCCTGGGCGATTTACAAGGGATTATCGCTAAAATACCTTATTTAAAACAACTCAATATTGATATGATTTGGTTTAATCCTTTTTTCATATCACCACAAAATGATAATGGCTATGATATCTCAGATTATTATCATATTGATCCTAAGTTTGGTACTATGGCTGATTTTGATGAACTTGTTACCAAGCTAAAATCTGTAGGCATCGATGTCATGATGGATATGGTTTTTAACCATACATCAACTGAACATGAATGGTTCCAAAAAGCGCTAAAAGGTGATCCAAAATATATGGCTTACTATTATATTCGTGGAGCAAAACCAGATAGCTCGCTTCCAACTAATTGGGATTCTAAATTTGGTGGTCCTGCATGGGAAGCTTTCGGAAATACGGGTAAGTACTACCTTCATCTCTACGACCCAACTCAAGCAGACTTAGATTGGCATAATCCAGCAGTTCGAAAAGAAATGGCCAAGATTGTTAATTTTTGGCGCAACAAAGGTGTTAAAGGTTTCCGATTCGACGTTATCAATGTCATCGGTAAAGATGTCAATTTACTTGATGCACCTTATGGTACTGATAGTAGACTTATGTATACAGATAAAAAAATAGTTCATCAATATCTACAAGAACTTAACGAATCTAGTTTTGGTCAAGACCCTGATGCTGTGACCGTTGGTGAAATGTCTTCTACTTCAATCGATAATTGTATTGAATACACGTTAGGCAAAAACAACGAGTTATCAATGGTCTTTACCTTCCACCATTTAAAAGTTGACTATACCCATGGAAATAAATGGACGACGATGCCTTTTGACTTTATGAGTTTAAAAAACATTCTAAATGATTGGCAATTAGGTATGACAGCTGGTCATGGTTGGAACGCTTTATTTTGGAATAATCATGATCAGCCTCGTGCTATTAATCGTTTTGGTGATCCCGTCCATTTTCGTGAAAAATCTGCCGAAATGCTAGCGACAACTATTCATTTATTACGTGGAACGCCTTTTATTTATATGGGAGAAGAAATTGGGATGAGCGATCCTCAATATCAGCATTTATCTGATTATAATGATATTGAAACCAAAAACATTTACCCAACATTATTAGCGAAAGGACTCAGTGAAACTGAAGCCTTAGACATTATTCAAGCAAAATCTCGTGATAATAGTCGTACTCCCATGCAATGGAATAACTCTGAGTATGCAGGGTTCTCAGCTGAAAAACCATGGTTGATGCCAATGAATCAGTCTATCGTCAACGTTCAAAATGAATTAGTACGCGGCGAAATATTTAATTACTATCAACAACTAATTAAATTACGTAAGACTCTGCCAATTGTCTCTGTTGGTGATTATCAACCTCTTTTAATGGACGATACTCAAGTTTTTGCTTACCAAAGAATACTAAAAAATCAACGTTTAATTGTTTTAAATAATTTCTATGGTACAACGACAACGATTACTTTACCTGCATTTACCGGGGAAATATCAACTGTCATCAATAATTATCCAACCGATATCAAATTAGAAACAGCTATGACGTTAGCTCCATATCAGTCAGTTGCCTTTTTGATTGACTAACTAAAATAAAGCAGCCTTGCAATTTTAAATTGTAAGGCTGCTTTATTTAGAACTTATTAAGATTAATCAAAGTAGATTTTAAAAGGACTAACTGGAATATGGTTTTCGTTCCATAAGCCGGCAGAAGTTACATTTGCATATGCATACTGTAAGCCAATTGATTCTTCTTCTAATCGAATCTTGATATCATTTGTACCTAAATCAATCACTGCAGGTTTTAAAACATCCCCTGGCATGATCCATTTTAAATCAATATCATTTGTTGTTTCAAGTTGTTCACAATTTGAAAAGTTAAGACGCATTTGTTTTACATCAGCTGAAATTTCAGATAATTGTGGACTTGTTTGCATTTCATCGAATTTACCAAAATTAGAATATAATTCGATTACACGATAACCTAATTGTCTTTTACTACTTGGATGAATCTCGTTAGCTGAATCTTCATCCATAGCTGTAACTAAGTAAACCCGATTTTCTGTTGCTGCAAACTTTTGTTGTGCATCGCGAATTTCAGCCCATGAATTAGCTATCTTATGATTATATTGTGGTAACTGAATAATATAAGTTGGTAATTTATTTTGTTTAAGCGTTTTGCGCCATTCACGGATTAATTTTTTCAAAAGTAACCCATAATGTTTTGTATCTATTCCTGCATCTCGTTCACCTTGATACCAAGTTAACAATTTAAATCGGTAAGGACCCACTTGTGATAACATCGTATCGTATAAATTATCGGATTCTTCTAAACTTGGAATTTTAGTATCAACATAAGCTGCTTTTAAAGTCTCGTTATTTATTAGTGTACTTTCTGATACCCAACTTGCAGCTGAAGTCCCATTTTTAGCACATAATACAAGGCCAATTGGTGTGTATTCATCATATTGACGAACCTTCTTAGCCATATAATAGCCTAATGCTGTAACGTTACCAATATTTTCTTCATCAACAATTTGCCATGGATTTTCTTCTGTTGATTGCTTTTCAGGTATATTGATAAAACGTAAATTCATCATTGGCATTGTTTTATTATGATCAAATTCATCATCTTTAGCCATTTTGAAGTTAGCATTTGATTGTCCAGCAATCAAGAATACATCTCCAAATTGTACGTCGCGTAAAATTATTTTATCTGTTCCTGATTTAACTAGAACGGTCACAATTGTAGGTGCTAAAAATGAGATACTTTCAATTAAAAAGTATCCTGTATCATCAGCAATTCCTGTTTCAATTGTATCTTCGCTACCGCCCATTGAAATCGTTACAGTTACTTCTTGATTGGGTTCTGCATAACCAAAAAAACGTGTTGTCTGATCTTGTTGCATAACCATATGATTAGTAAATAGTGGTGCTAATCGCAATGTTGTTGCCACTGTTAAACCCTTCTTTCTAGTCGCTGTCCATTAAGTATCCTTTACAATTATAACATAAGATAAGCCTCTATCGACTTTTTATCAAATGGATTAGTCAGCTACTTTGACTATTATTTAGTTGTTTGTCCTAGCTATTTTGAATAATAGTTGCTAGAATAAAGACAGTCAAAACAGTGTAAAATCGCCGGGTTTTACAAAAATAATAGTTATCACATCCAAGAGGCCATTTTTTAATGAAGGATGTTGGTACCTATTTTTTATTGTCCATTATTATAAGATTATAAAAAATAGGTACCGATAAGGAGCTCAAAATGAATAATCAAACGGTTTCTATCCGTCGTGAACTTTCAGGTTACGTCACACGGAACGTTTTAAGTACTTTAGGTTTATCTGTGTATCTTCTGGCAGATACATATTTCATTGCTAATGCGGTTGGAACAACTGGTTTAGCGGCTTTAAATATTGTATTACCCCTCTTTAATTTATTAAATGGCGTCGGGTTGTTACTCGGAATTGGTGGTGCAACTTTATTTTCTATTTTAAAGATTAAGGATCAAAAAGCGAGTCAAAAAATTTTCACACAGGTTTTAATTGTTGGGATTATTTTCGGCCTAGCTTTCTCAGTCTTAGGCTTTTTATTCATGAAACCTTTACTCTATTTTTTAGGTGCAAACGCAGGAACTTACAAATTAGCTGCTGAATACCTAACTTATATTTTGCTAGCTGCACCATTCTTTGCTTGTAATTATCTCGTTTTAAGTTTCATTCGAAACGATAATAATCCACATTTATCGATGGTTGCCATGTTAGTATCTAGTTTATTCAATATCATTTTTGATTATATTTTTATGTACCCATTACATCTTGGTATGGGTGGTGCTGCAATGGCAACTGCTGTTTCTCCAATTGTTGCTTTAGCTATATTAACCTTCCATCGTAAAAAGGAAGGACGTCTTTTAACGCTCCAACGAACGTCTATTCACTTTAAGACAATAAAAAAAGTTGTTCAATTCGGGTTCCCTGTCTTTCTAACTGAAATGAGTACAGGTGTCAGCATTTTTGCTTTCAACCTTGTCATTTTAAGTTTAGCGGGAAATACAGCTGTCGCAGCCTATGGAATTATCGCAAACATCGTCTTAGTCGCTTTATCACTTTTTAATGGTGTTGCCCAAGGAATTCAGCCTTTACTCAGTCGAGAATTTGGAATTCGGAATTGGCCAGAAGTTAAGCAAATATTACGTTTTGGGTTAATTGTTAGTTTTATTATTGGCACAATTTTATACCTTACATTGACCTTTGAAAAAGATCCTATTATTGCATTATTCAATAATAGTAACAACCAAGAGTTAATCCATTATGCTGAAATAGGCATTCCAATCTACTTCTTAAGCTTATTTGGATCATCCCTTAATGTTGTGTTTAGCATGTTTTTCTCAGCGATTGGCGAACCCAAACATGCACTTATTCTAGCTATCTTGCGCGGTTATGTCTTACTACTAGGCTTATTATTTATTTTTGCCCACTTCTTCAACTTAACTGGTGTTTGGGTTGCTTTACCCGTCACAGAATTAATCATTGTCGTCATCAGTACTGTATTCCTATTCAGTTTCTTTAATAAACAAATTAAAAAACAATAAAAAGAAGGTTTCTTATTTTATGAAAGTTAAACGTTTTGAAGCAATCACAATTCCCGTAACTGATGTCCAAAGAAGTTTACGTTTTTATCATGAAGTTTTTGATATGACTATGATTGAAAATAGTGAGTTACCTACTGTTCATTTTGGCCATCAAAAAATTATTTTTGAGCCATCAACTAATGTTATTCCAATGACACTTAGTTTCGTCGTTAGTGATTCAATGACCGCTATGGAAAATCACTTGAAAAATTATTTTGTGACTATTATCTCTGGCCCGATTGAAAAGCAAGATGTTAAAAATGCACAATCGATTACAATTTCAGATCCAGATCAGCATATAATCGAATTAATTAGTTATCAGAAATAGATTTACTAAGCTAACATCTAAGCGATGTTAGCTTTTTTACTACTATTAGGTTTTTAAATCTATATGCTTAGATTCTCTAAAATACTTTTCTTTATTCCCACAGCTAAACATGGTAATCTGAAAATGAGTTATATCAGAAAGGCGGTCCTACTATGCAACCTATTATTGATTTACAAGATATTTCACTAGAACTTAGTAACCAATCAATCTTGAACCACATCTCTTTTCAAGTAAACCCTGGAGACTTTTTAACAATCACCGGTCCATCTGGAAGCGGTAAAAGTACCGTTTTGAAATTAATCGCTGGTTTAATTTCAAGAACATCTGGTGATATTAAGTTCAATGAAAAATCAATTGACAGTTATGACCCAATCGAATATCGTCGGATTGTTTCTTATTGCTTCCAAACCCCCGTTTTATTCGGCGAAACCGTTAAAGACAATCTGGAGTTTCCTTATATCGTTCGTAAGCAAGACTTCGATGAATCTCGTGCCATTTCTGAATTAGAATCCGTAGGCTTACCCAGCAGTTATCTTCAGAAATCAATAAATGAACTATCTGGTGGCGAGAAGCAACGTGTTGCCTTAATTCGTAATTTAATCTTTTTACCCAAAATCTTACTGCTTGATGAAATCACAAGTGCTTTAGATTCAGAAAGTAAAAACATTATACACGCATTAATTAATCGTTTAAATGACTCAAATAAAATCACTATTATCGCTGTTACTCATGATGATAATGAAATAAAACTGGCTGATCAATTAATTAATATCGAGGCCGGAAAAATAACGGAGGTTAGACATGCATAATTTAGCCGTTAATAATCTTTCTCTCGTTTTCGCTTTTTCATTAGTACTTGTCTCACTAGGAATTGTATATAAAGAAAAATTAGGCCTAGCAAAAGATATTATTTATAGTGTCATTCGTGCAATTATCCAATTAGTCATCGTCGGATACATTTTAAAGTACGTCTTTAATATTAATAATATTATTCTAACTTTAGTTATGATGTTCATTGTTTTCTTTAACGCTGCGTATAGTGCACATAAAAAAAGCGCAGGAATTCCACATAGTTTTCGTATTTCGTTCATTGCCATTTTTTGTAGTACGTCCGTTACACTTGGCCTTTTACTACTAGCTGGAACGCTTAAATTTATTCCTTCACAAATTATTCCAATTACTGGTATGATTGCTAGTAATTCAATGGTTGCGATTGGTCTTTGTTACCGTAACCTTAACAGTAATTTCCGTGATCAACGCCAACAGATTTTAGAAAAACTAGCACTCGGTGCAGATCTCAAACAAGCAGCATACCCTATTATCCGTGAAAGTATCAAAACAGGGATGTCGCCTACTATTGATTCAGCTAAAACGGTTGGTATCGTTAGTTTACCTGGAATGATGTCTGGGTTAATCTTCGCCGGTGTTGATCCTGTCTTTGCGATTAAATACCAAATCATGGTCACTTTCATGTTACTTTCAGCAACAAGTATCTCATCAATTAGTGTTTGTTATCTTTCATATAAACAATTTTTTAATGATAAGAAGCAACTACGATAAATTAAATATCAATCAACTAAAATAGCCATATGTATAAGTTTTCCTTATACATATGGCTATTTCTTACTCTATAACTTGAAACTCACGGTCCTTCAATACATATTGCGTATCACACATTTTAGCAACATCTGGTTCATGCGTTACAATGATGACACATTTATCTTGTGATTTAGCTAAATCTTGAAGTAATTCAATAATTTCTTTCGTATTAACTTCATCCAAATTACCGGTCGGTTCATCAGCTACGACTAATCGTGCGTCACAACACATCGTTCTGACAACAGCGACTCGCTGTTGTTGCCCACCAGAAAGATGTTGAACGTTCTTCTTAGCCATATCCTCATCAATACCAACTTTTTTCAACATATCAAAGGCATATTGTTTATCACCAGCATGTGTTGCTCCGGTAATGTCCATCGCAGTCATTAAGTTTTCCAACGCTGACATATAAGTAAATAAATTATAGGATTGGAAGATAATCGAGACATCTTTATTTCGATAATGAGTTAATCCGATTTTATTGATTGCCTCACCTTCATATATAATTTCTCCAGATTTTGGTTTATCTAAACCAGCAATTAGTGAGAGAAATGTTGTTTTTCCTGAGCCACTACTACCGACAATTGCATATGATTTACTTCTTTCAAAAGTTAAATTAACCTTTTCAAATAAGGGGTTATCCTTATTTTCATACCAATACGCGACATCTTTAATTTCAATCATTTAATCACTCCTTTCTATTATTTATGAAATCAGAATTTTCTTGGGTTCAAGTCGTAAAATACCTAACGATGCTAACATAATCGAGATAAAGATAATTGCCAGACCCATACCACCTAATTCTGCCAAATCTTTGATACTTACAGTTGTGCTTAGATTCTTTAATTTCTCAGATTTAGTTGTCGCTGACTGCCCTGGTATACCACTTGGATCTGTTCCACCAAATTGTCCACCTTTAGTACCACTTGGCGCACCGCCTCCACCTTGCATATCATTTGAAGTTGTAGCTGTTGTAGATGTCGTTGTTTGTTGGCTTATCAATTGATCACCTACTGCATTACCAACGAATTTCCCACCAATTCCGGCAACAACTAATGACACGAGTAGAACCATAAACATTTCAACAAAGAATTGTGCAATAACTTTCCAACGTTTTTCACCTAATGATAGGAGGACACCAATTTCATAGCGACGTTCTCTAATCATTAAAATAACAATTAAGGCAAGAATGATAGTTCCTGCAACTGCGACTAATAGAACAATTTTTTGGGCAAAACTCTTAACATTATTCAATGGTGTCAGCATTGATTGATAAGTACTATCGTTTGTTGACATTGAAAATTTAGATGTGTTAATTAATTTCTTAGCTGCTTTTGTGAAAGTTTCTGACTTGGCTGGATCACTTAATGTATACACAACTGAATCGGCCGTATCTTTATACTTACTACCTTTTAAAGTATTCGCAAATGTGTAAGCTGTATAAATAGTATTTGATGGATCAGTAGCTCCTGGCCCACCCATACTTGTAGAACTAGTTGAACTAGCTTTATAAATACCGACAACTTCAACTTTATACTTCGTACCACCAGTTGATTTCATTGTAATTGTATTGCCCACAGAAATATGGTTAGTAGAAGCAAGTTCTGATTCAATCACAACGTTTTTAGTATTTAAATCACTCGAATTTAAACCACGACCTTTTGTAATTTTGGCACCACTAGTATTTAGTGCACTAGCCGTTGAACTTACACCGGAAATAGAAATATCACCCGTTGTTGCAGAAGTTGCCATTTTCTTGCCGCCCATCCCACCACTTTGACTTGAGGTCGATGTTGTTTTAATGGCATCAAATGAAGAAGCATTAGCTGTAGTTGAAGTGGTGATACTGTAACTCTTCACATTGCTTAATGCACCAACTTTTTTAGCTGTTGCGACTGTTACCCCAGCTAAGTTTAATGATGGTTTAGTGGTTTTTGAGCTTGAAGTTTTCATCTCGCTAAAAGCTTTATCTCGATTAGCTGATAATGTCACCGTTGCACCCGCACTCTTCTTCGCATCATTTGCCGCAGTTGTTGCTGCATTTTGAATAATTAATCCTGCTAAAACGAATAACATAATAGCTGACATAACTAATACAAGTAAAAAAGATCGTCCTTTTTTTGCTTTAAGATTTAATAAAGCACGTTTAAAAAAATTCATATTTATTACCTCCATATTCTCTTAAATTATTTGATAAGAATAAGCATAGCTAATAATTATGAATTATTTTTGAATATTATCAGAACATTTTCGTTTGTTATACAAAAAAAAGTTTTATTATGAATAATAATTCATAATAAAACCGTTTTCTTTATTTAATCTATTAGACTTTTCCAATCTCTCGACCAGATTAATCCTAAACATTTTTCACCTGTGTGAACACCGACAAGTGGTCCAATATAACCCGATTCAAATTTCATTTTAGGAAAACTAGTTCTCAAGTCTTGTCCCCATTCAGCTTGAAGTTCCGGATTATTCGCATCAATTAAATTAATTTGAACTGGATAATCAAGTGAACGTGTTGCTTCTGAGAATTGAGCTTTAATTTCAGAATAGGCATTTTTCATTTTGCGTTCTTTACCAATAGCAACGATTTTACCTTCTTTATCAAAAGTTAAAATCGGTTTAATTTTCAATATGTTTCCAACAAAACCTGAATGATTTGATAAACGACCGGTCCTCATTAAATGATTTAAATCATCAACAACAAAAAGAACCCGTGTTGTTTCTCTTAATTCGGCTAACTTTTCAAGTATTTCCATAACGTTTTTATCTTTATTAGCTAATGTGGCAGCCAATTGAACCATGTTACCCATCCCCGCGCAATCAATTTTCGAATCAAAAACATGCACATTGATGGCCGAAACAGATGATGCGAAAGCTTCAAGATTACCAACTAATCCACTAATACCTGATGATAAATGGATACAAATAACATCTGTATAGCCTTCAGCAGCAAGTGCCTTAAATTTTTCTTCCATTTCACCCATCGATACCTGGGAAGTTGTTGGTAAAACATCTTCTGTTTTTAATAATTGATAAAATTGAGTTGCCGTTAAATCGGCATTTTCATGATAGACATGATTTCCAAATAATACTGGGTTATTTACTACTTTAATATCTAATTGTTCAACAATCTCATCTGTAAGATAAGCTGAACTATCCGTTAATACAGCAATTTTCATTATTTCACATCCCTATTTTTACTATCCTATCACACATTATGCTCGAATACTTTAATTTAACTAACCATTTGGCGACCAATAACTAATCCTAACAGTGTCATCAAGCCACCAACAATATAACTAGCTAATAAATAAATCATGAATAACGATATTTTTTGGCTTTTAATTAATTTAACCAATTCAAAGTTATACGTTGAAAAGGTTGTAAAACCACCCATTGTTCCAGTACCAAGTAAGACTAACATCGGACTAGATAAATTAATTCCTGTTAAAAGACCTAAAATAAAACTACCTATCAGATTAATTAATAACGTTCCAACTGGAAATTGATCAGTTAGATATCGATTACTTAAATTTGTTATCCCATATCTTAACATAGCACCGATTGCAGCGCCAATCCCAACTAATAGTGTCATCATGAACGTTCACTCTCCATTCGCCAATCTCCAATCCGATTGCCTAATGAATAACCAAGTAATGTCATGGAAAGTCCACCTATAATCGTTACTAACACATAGATGAGTGCATAGCCCCATTGTTGCGTCTCTATTAACTTTACAGCTTCCAAACTATATGTTGAAAACGTTGTAAAAGCACCTATAAAACCTGTTTTTATCCCCAAAGTTAACCAATCTGGGACTTTTTCGGTTGTTTCAATATACTGAACTAAGAACGCCAAAATAAAGCACCCTACGACATTAATCATTAATGTCCCCAGTGGGAATCCATTTGGTTGAATAATCGTTAAACCAAGTAAGTACCGACTTATTCCACCAAAAAAAGCAAACAATGCAACAATTATATAATTCATTTTATGACCTTCTTATCAATTTTACATTTACTACTTCATTTTACCGAATTATCTAGTTAATACCAAATTAAAATGGACCACTAGAAATTATCTAGTGATCCATTTAGGCTAATCTTGGCTTAGTTTAAATTGACTCCATGGTTTCAAAAAATCGAGTAAGAATAATTCATCATCTATAATATGCCCAACAATATTTACACGACCATCATTTTTCATTTCTTTTAAAGCAATTTGTGTTTCACCTTTATATTGTCCATAACCTTCATTATCAATTAAGACGTCACCACGCTTAATTAATTTTGTATTATGTGCAGGAAATTCTTTATCTTTATACACAACCCGTGTCATTGTCGAACGTAAAAGATACGCTGAACGATCTCCGCGGTAACTATGAATATTATCAAATAATACTACTTTTTCAACCTCAGTAATATCATCTGCCGTTTCAATTTTAATCGTCGGATAATTGGCGTTGAATGCTTCTGATGCTGCTTTTAATTCATTTTCTGAAGCGTACGCGTTTGCGATAATCACATCATCAATTAAATCTGTCATCACCATATGTTTAACTTGTGTGGCAATATCTAAATGTCGATGATCCTCTAATGTACATAGTCCATCAGCAGTTGGCCAAGGTCCAAAAGTAGCTGACTTAGCATTAACAAAAGCTGCCGTATTTAAATTGTATTTTTTAAATTTCTCACTGCAAGCTACAAAAAAGTTATACTCTAATCCTGTGTATTCATGTGGATAAAAATTATGTGAACCTAATAAGTTCTCTCTTTTTGGTGAATAACTCATAATGTTATCCACATAGTTAGTCCCAGAACTCATATTTATTTCTATTTTTAAGTCATATGGATTGCGTGTCATTGCTGCTTCTTCTGCACCTGTAAATCCTAAATCTAATCGAACACCATATGCACCCATATCGTCAAAGAATTTTAAATCTTGATAACTAATATTTAGTTGTTCAAATAAATCAGGATTGATATCAACCATTACTTCCATACCAAGTTTATTTGCGTAAGCAACTGTCTTTTTAAATTCTGATAATACCTTATCTTTACCATCTGTCACTTGGAGTAAACTCGTAAAGACTCTTTTATACCCGTATTTACATGCCAAATCTAAATATGCTGTATCATCATTATAATTTGATCGTTCTGGATAAATTGAAATACCTAATTTTCCCATTATTATTCCTCCTAAATATTATTAAGGTCTATACCAATATTATAAAGGACATATAATGTAATTGAAAGCGCATTCCAAAAAAACTTTTGATTATTTTTAAATTTTTTCTTAATGTTAAGGTTATTTTAAGGTTCATGTTGTATATTGAACTTATCCCAAAACAACATAAATAACTAACCTTTATACTTTTTCATTTCTCCTCCAAAGTAATGAGAGAGAGAGCTAATTTATTAGCTCTACAACTTACTCCCTAGAGACTGCCTTCCCAGCAGTCTCTTTTTTGTTTCTAAATATTAAGAATCGTGCTAATATTTTAATCACGAAGGAGGTCTTAAGGATGCAAACCATTTATACGCTAATAACATTGATTTTTCTTAGTGTTATACCACTTCTTGTAGCTGCTTTTTTACTAACAGCTGTGAACAGTAATACAAAAAAACAATTATCATTAAATCAACAATTATACTTGGGTTCATTGGGTATTATTATCCATGAAGCAAGTCATGCTATAATGGCTTTTTTATTTGGATTTCACGCCATTGAAGTTAAATTAATTAAACGTCCACATCCCGAAATTGGTGATAACTCACTTGGATTCGTTCGTTATAGCTCACCTAAAAATATGCGTGGTAAAATTGGACAAGCAATGGCCGGTATTGCGCCCATCATTGGCTGTTCAATCGTAATTATTGGCCTTTTTATTCTACTGCTACCTCACTCTTTTAATCTACTATCAACAATGCTAGTTAACCAAGCATTTAATACTCAATCGTTATTTAACCTATTCACCTCGTTATTTCAATCTTGGTCATTAAGACTTATCCTGTGGTTGTTAATCACAACATCTATTACAATTGGTGGTTTTGATTTAAGCTCAGCAGATAGAAAAGGATTTGGTCTTGGATTCAGTTTATTAGCACTTTTAATCATTATCTTTTATTATTTCTTAACTCTATTTAATCACCAGACTTTAATGATGACTCTACTATCAAAATTTGCCTTATCTATTGGTCTAATTACTATTTTGATGCTGTTTTTATTACTTATTACAAATTGGCTGGTTAAAATCATCAAAAATAAATAAGACTATCTCATATTGAAATGGTCTTATTTATTAGTTGTATCGACTTATTTATTTCCACCACAATTTAACTAATGCTTGTGTACCGTCATTACCTAATCCATCTTCATCAACTAATTTTTCATATAGTACTTTAGCTTCTTTTGTTGCGGGTAGATTAATATTCATTTTTTCTGCTTCGTCTAATGCAATACGCAAATCTTTAAGAAAATGTTTTGCAAAGAATCCTGGTGTATAGTCATCACTTAAAACTCGGGGCGCATAATTGTCTAAACTCCAATTTGCTGCACTTCCCCCGCCAACTGTTTTAATGACACTTTCCAAGTCTAAGTTTGCTGCCTTAGCGTAAACTAACAGCTCAGTCATTCCGGTCATTGTTCCAGCAATCATAATTTGATTAGCCATTTTTACATGTTGGCCTGATCCATAACCACCAAACAAGGCAATTGTTGTTCCCATCTTTTCAAAAATAGGTTTCACTTGTTCATATACATCACTGTGTCCACCAACCATAATTGTTAGCTTCGCATTCTTTGCACCAATATCACCACCAGAAACAGGTGCATCTAACGCAAACAACTCATGAGTTTCCGCGTAATCACCAATTTTTTTCGCTAGTGTTGGTGTACTTGTTGTCATATCAACTACAATTGCGCCTTTTTTAGCACCAGCAAAAATACCATTTTCTTCAAAATATATTGCTTCTACATCTGCAGGAAAACCAACCATCGAGAAGATAATATCACTTTTAGCCGCAACCAATTGTGGCGAATCAGCCCATATTGCCCCTTGGCTAACTAAGTCATCTGTCTTTGATTTGGTTCGATTAAACACGGTTACTTCATAGTTCGCTTTCAATAAATAACTAACAATTGCTGAGCCCATAACGCCCGTTCCAATAAACCCAATTTTTTTCATAATAATCTCCTTTTATAATTTTCTTTAGTATGCACCTTTAAGGTTACGACTGCCATTAATAATAGTTAAGCCTAAAATAAAATCCCACTACAAAATTTGTAGTGGGATTTTATTTATACTGCTTTATTTTGAGCAACTTTTTCACTTAAATACTTTGAAAATTTACTCTTATCATGATAACCAACAACTTTTTCAATTGCTTTGCCATCTTTAAATAATAGAAAACTCGGAATACTCATGACATCATATTCCAATGCTGTTTCTTTATTTTCATCAATATTCAACTTTACAAATTGCATATCATCTTTGAATTCTTGTTCTAATTCATCAATAACAGGTTCCATCATACGACATGGACCACACCAAGGAGCCCATAAATCAACAATTGTTAATCCGGAATCTGTATGTTCCGCGAGCGTTTTATCTGTTACTTTTGTGACCATTTTATCGCCTTCGTTTCGTTATTTTTTATTCTGAATATTATACATATGAATTAAAGTCGTTAATATAATAGCCCCAAAAACAATTCCAGCAAAAAGTACTGCTGAAACTTCGATACCAATTTGAGGGATAGAAAGGAATAACTTCACCGCAATTAATGCGATTAGCAAGTAAGCCATTGATTCTAACTCCGGAACAACCTTCATCAACTTCATAATCAATGTCGCAATCCCACGCATGGCTAAAATTCCAAACATCCCACCGATTAAAACAATGACTGGATTTGTCGAAATTGCTAACGATGCTAAGACAGAATCAATTGAAAAAACAATATCCATCATCTCAATTGAAATAACAACTGACCAAAACAATGAGAATGGACCTTTTCGTCCATTACTTTTTTTCTCTGATTTAGGTTTTGGCGTTTTAATTTTTGAAAAGAAATAATGGGCTGATAGGTAAATAAGATACCCAGCGCCAATTACTTTAATTTCCCAGAAATCAATTAAAAATGTTCCAATTCCAATAATGATGAACCGGAAAATATATGCACCCCATAATCCGTAAAATAATGCTTTTTCTTGTTCTTTTTTACTTGGTAATTTTTGTGTTTGTGCAGCTAATACAATTGCGTTATCCACTGATAATAAGCATTCGATTACTGCTAATGATAGGATAATTATCCAATCACTACTTGATTCGACAACTGTTTTCCAATTGTTTAGATCAAAAAATGGTCCATATAAGTTTGCTAACATTTAATTCTCATACTTTCTTTCAATAATTTTTATAAATAACTGTAAATGATTATTATACAGCAATTACCAGATTATGCCATAACATATGAACAACAGTAACTGCCAGCTACATTTCTCGAATAGCAATCAATAATGACAGTTATGACACTTTATCTCGATTCATTAAAACAACATGTTGGTCTTGCTCATTTAACCGATCAACATGTTTTTCGCCCCAAACACACAATTTATTTAATATAGTACTCAAAGACTCACCATATTCAGTCAATTGATAATCTACTTTTGGTGGTACCTGTTCATAGATATGTCTAGAGATAATCCCATCGGCTTCCAATTCACGTAATTGTTGCGTTAACATTTTTTGGGTTATTTTCGGAATTGCACGTTTCAGCTCACTAGTTCTTCTTTTTCCACCACGTAAATGGCATAAAATAATTGTTTTCCATTTTCCGCCAATGACTTCTAAAGTCGCTTCAACACCAATATTATATGTTTTATCTTCCATTCTTCCTCCTATAGGCACTAAAAAGTTCCTATAGCACTTTTTAGTACGTTATTGTCTTATTGTTGCGTACACGTATAATCATAAATTGTAGCATTATTCCAACAAAAATCAAGGAGGCTTTACAAACTTATGGAAAAACCAAAAATATCACCATCCCTAACACTCTTAGCATTGGCTATTAGTGCTTTCGCAATCGGATCAACAGAATTTATTAGCGTTGGGCTCATCCCCTTATTAGTCAAAGATTTTGGTATTTCATTAAGTCAGGCAGGACTTAGCGTTTCATTATATGCATTCGGTGTCACAATAGGTGCACCCGTTCTAACTATTTTAACTGGCCAATTTGATCGAAAAAAATTACTCTTAAGTATCATGGCGTTATTTATCGTTGGTAATTTAGTTGCAGCATTTGCACCAACTTTTTCAATTTTATTAATTGGTCGAATTATTTCTGCATTGTCTCACGGTATATTCATGACAATCGCTTCCGTTATTGCGGCTGATGTTGTTGAACCTTCAAAACGTGCTAGTGCTATTTCAGTCATGTTTACTGGTTTAACCGTTGCAACTGTAACCGGTGTTCCTTTAGGTACATTTATTGGTCAACATACTAGTTGGCATGGATCATTTATTTTTATTAGTATCATTGGACTAATTGGTTTAATCGCCAACTTTTTCCTCGTACCAAATGGTTTACCAATTCCTGGAAAATCTGATGCGCATGGTTTTATCCGTGTCCTTAAGAACAAATATCTATTGATTACGTTATCATTAACCGCCTTAGGTTACGGTGGGACATTCGTTGTTTATACGTATATTACGCCACTCTTAGAAACTTCAATGGGTTACAGTGAAAGTGCTGTTGTTATCATTTTAATCGTCTACGGATTGATGGTTGCCCTTGGAAATACGATTGGCGGCCGTTTAGCAAACCATAATCCGCTCCAAGCATTATTAAAAATGTTTATCGGACTTGCAGTCGTCTTATTTATCCTTTTCTTTACTGCTAAAATGTCAATTCTAGGTTTATTAACCGTTATGGCCTTAGGACTATTCGCCTTTATGAATGTTCCAGGATTACAACTATACGTTGTTCAATTAGCTGAAAAATATACCCCTAAAGATATTACTTTAGCATCGTCGCTAAATATTTCTGCTTTCAATATTGGCATTACGTTAGGCTCTTTAATTGGTGGACAAGTTGTTTCTAATCTCGGATTAGGTATGACGCCACTTTTTGGGACAGTCATGGTTTTAATCGCCATCTTCATGACAATGTACTTAATTACACTCAATAAGAATGAGAAATAACAAAAAAACGGGTCACAACGAATATAAAATTCATTGTGACCCGTTTTTATTAGGCTCTCTTTGCACGTAACCCGATTCCCGTCCAACCACTAATGATTGAAAAGACAGGCGATAGTAAGCTAAAGAACGCAAATGGTAAGTAGTCTAGCGTTGGAACTCCCAACGTGCTTGCTGCAAACGCACCAGCTACACCCCAAGGGATTAAGTAATTAATCACTGTTCCGCCATCTTCAAGTGCACGACTTAAGGCTAAATTATCTAATTTTGATTTATCAAAAGCGGGTTTAAACGCTTTTCCAGGTAAAATAACTGATAAGTATTGTTCTCCAACAAATAAATTAACTCCAATTCCAGCAAAAATAGTTGCCGTAATTAATTTACCAGATGAATTTAAACGTTTAACTAAAGGTTCCATAACGACTTCAATAATATTGAAGTTCATTAGTAAGCCGCCTAACGTTAAAGTTAAAATTATTAATGACACGGTTCCCATCATACTTGAAACGCCACCTCGTGTTAACAGCATATCCACATTTGCATCTCCAGTTTTAGAAACAAATCCTGACTGAATCAACGCCGCAACATCTTGTAAACTCGTAAATGGTTTTTGAATAAATAACATAACTAACGATACACCAATATTGATAAATAACGTTGGAATAGCTGGAATTTTTAACCAGGCACAGACAAACATTAAGATAATTGGTAATGCCGCCCAAGCTGTGATTGAAAAGTGACTAGATAAAATTGAAATCGTATGATTGATTTTATCCATATTTGCTGCCATACTACCACTTCCCAAAATGAAATATAAAATTAAAGATCCTACAAAAGCAGGAATTGTTGTCCACATCATATTTTTAATATGTTTAAATAAATCAGATTCTCCAATGGCAGCTGCTAAGTTCGTTGAATCTGATAAGGGAGACATTTTATCCCCAAAGATAGCACCTGAAATAATTGCTCCTGCCACTAGTGCAGGATTAACCCCCATCGTCATCCCCATACCGAATAGTGCGATACCCACAGTTGAAATTAAAGTGAAGGCACTCCCAATTGATAATCCGATAATAGCACAGACAATAAAAACGGAAGGCACAAAGAATTGAACACTAATCAGATTAAATCCCCAAATCATTAAGGTTGGAATAATTCCTGCCGCAATCCAAGTCGCAATCAATGAGCCAATCAAAATAAAAATAAAGATGGGAATTAACCCTGTACTCATTCCATCCTTGATACCCGCGTGAATCTCATCCCATGAAAAATGACGAATTCTAGCCCATAAAATTAACAACCCAATCACTAACATAACTGGTGTTTGAGGTGATAACCCAAACTTAATTACACCAAATCCCATAATAATCAACATTACTACTAAAACACTTGCTGCTTCTGTAAACGATAATTTATTTTTCATTAGTAAACACTCCTATTTTTTAGTCGATTCTAGTATTTATCATGAAAAGTTTGATATCGAAACTGACCCCAATTTATATTTTTCATTTTTAACACTCCTTTTCTGGACAAAAAAAGTCCCTGATACAATATTAAATATTGTATCAGGGACGACTCTAGCCGTGGTACCACCCAGTTTAATTGAGAACCCAAATTCTCACTCACTAGATGATAACGGTTCTAGATATTTATCCGATGTTTAAAATAACGTTAACGTATTTGGTTAATTTATCCTGATTGGTTCGCATCAACCACCAACTTTCTGACTCCCAGATAAATGACTACTTATGTGTTAACTTTTATTTATTAAGTTGAATGAATCTTAACATGCCTAAATATCCTTGTCAATAATGTACATCTTATAGTATTTCCTTTAGAACACGATCAACTGAGAAATAAAAGGCTTCTTCCCCAGCCACATCTTTAAAGCCAGATCGTTCAAACATTCTCATTACATTTGGTTGAACTGAAGAAAAAATCACTTCATGATTTTTAGTCTGAGCATCACTATAGAAATCCTGAATAACAGCCATTGCTGTATTATCAATTGATGGTACGCCTCGCAATGAAAAGATAACTAAATCTCGTTCATGAAGTGGCTGTAGTGCCTTATCTAATCGATCCGCAGACATGAAAAATAGTGGTCCAGTGATGTAGACAACTGCCCAATCATCTTTTAATCTATCTTGTGTTGTTTCGACTTTGCTTAAATCAACATCTTCAACAACAACATCTAAAATAGAACTCTTAGCCACAAAAATAACGATCCCGACTAAAACACCGGCCATAATCGCCGTACTCAAATCAAAAATAACGGTACTTATTAATGTTAAGAAAAATAGAATTAAAGCACTTTTAAATTTATTTTTAAAGAGATACTTGATAGCTGACCATTCGTTCATCCGCCATGAAGTCACAACTAACACGCCAGCTAATGCCGATAAAGGAATCTGTGACATGATTGGTGCCAATAAAAGCATTGAAACTAATAACGCAAGTGCATGGAAAACGCCTGTCAATCGCGTCTGTGCACCTGATTTAATTGCTACACTCGTTCTAGCAATCGCAGCCGTTGCTGGAATACCACCAAAAAATGGTAAAATCATATTTCCAATACCTTGAGCGATTAATTCTTGATTACTATCTAAGGTTTTACCTGTCATGCGACCAGCAGATGCCCCGCATAATAAACTTTCAATCATTCCCAGTAAAGCAATACTTGCGCCAGGAATAATTAGATTTTTAACTGTTTGAAGATTTAATGCACCTAAATGTAATCTATCATCACTGATAACACTTGTTGGAATCTCGCCAACTGTTGCGACATCTAATTTAAATATCATTGTAATTGCCGTAGTAACAATAATTGCAATCAACGATGCAGGAATAACTTTATTCCATTTTTTTGGAAAAATAAAAAGTGCAATAACAACTAAAATTGCCATCAAAGTCGTTGCCAACTTAGGTTGAAAACCTAAGCTAGGATAACTACCAATTTTTTCAATTAAACTACTTCCGTTTGAATGCGTACCAAAAAAATTATCTAATTGCCCGAAAGCAATAATAATTGAAATTCCTGATGTAAATCCTGTAATAACAGGGGCAGGAATAAAAGTCGTTAAAACGCCTAATTTAAATATACCGGCTAACAATAAAATCACTCCGGCAATCAATGTAGCAATAAAAACCCCTTTTAATCCATATTGTGCAATAACACCCATTAATACTGCGGCCATCGCTCCAGTTGGTCCTGATATTTGATAATATGCCCCAGATAAGGTACTTATCAAAATCCCAGCAACAATGGCTGTGATTAACCCAGCAGCAGCTGTTGCCCCACTTGAGACACCAAATGCCAAGGCTAACGGAATAGCAACTGCAGCTACCGTTAAACCTGCCATAAAATCTTTAGCTAATTTTGTTGCATTATAACCTTTAAACTCGTTTTTTAATATTGAAATATAATTTGATATCATCATCATGCTCCTATTTATGTTATACATAAAAGCATAACATAAACCTTATATATAAATAAACAAGTAAACGTTTTCCAAATAAAAATGGTTAAATCTTTATAAGATTCAACCATTTTGTATAACTTTTTTCTATTAACGAACAACCATAACTGAAACGGGAGAATACTTAGCCACGTATGATGCTTGGCTACCTAAGTACTTACCAATCCCTTTAGTTATAGCTGATCCAACAACGACTAAATCAGGTTTAACGTCAGGAATAACATCTTTGACAATCGTTTCACCAGGTTCACCCTCAGCAAGAACAATGTGTACTTCCTTAACACCAGCATCTAATGCGCTTTGTTTATACTCTTGAAGTTGTTTTTCAACCTTCAAACGTTTTTCAGCTAATGTATCTTTTGTTAATACCTGAAAAACATTCAAATCATCCGACTCCAGAACAGTTACAATATGCAGCAGAGAATCATCATCTAAAGCATGACTAACCGCTTCTAAGAATGCTAATTGGGCATCTGCCGAATTATCGACGCCGACAAGAATGTTCTTATGCTTTGGTAACTCAAAACTTTTTTTCATATGAATTTCCTCCTTATTTTATAAAACTTCTTGGAAAAATTGAATGACTAAATTGAAGACTAATTGAACATTTAAAATAGTTAACCCGATTGCGGCTGCCCAACCAATAATTGATACCCAAAGTGGATTAACGAATCGTTCACCCATATATTTTTTAGAAGATGTAAACCAGATTAATGGAATCATCGTAAATGGTAAGGCTACTGATAAGAACACTTGTGAATAAACAAGTAAATTATCTAATACGCCTTCTGTCCCACCCCAAATGATTGCGGCAATCATAACGGGGATAACTGCTATGATACGTGTAACCAATCGACGGGCCCATAATGGCATTTTTAAATGTATGAAACCTTCCATTATAATTTGACCAGTCAAGGTTCCGGTAATCGTTGCATTTTGCCCAGAAGCCAGTAAAGCTACGGCAAATAAAGTTGAAAGTACAGGTGATGCAATCCCTTTGGCAATTGTATTATCACTTAATGCACGGTATAAATCACCGAATGCTTGTAATTGATCTGCATGTCCAAAGAATAAAGCAGCCCCCAAAAGTAAAAGTAAACTGTTAACAATTGTTGCGCCAAATAATTGGATATTTGAATCCCAAGTTGTAAAGCGCACAACTTTTGCAACTTCTTCTTCATCAGTTGAATCGTACTGACGTGTTTGTGCAATTGAAGAGTGAAGGTACAAGTTATGAGGCATTACTGTTGCACCAATAATACCTAAAGCTAATGTTAATTGATCATGGTTCATAACGATTGATGCTCTTGGTAAAATACCACCCATGATACCTGCTAAACTTGGTTTTGATAAGGCAACTAAGTAAAGGAAAATAATTAAAATTGATGCAATCAATGTTGCAACAATCGCTTCAATTGTTCTAAATCCTAATTTTGTTAATAATAATAGTAAGAAAACATCTAATATAGTTATCATAACGCCGACTGTTAATGGAATTCCAAAAAGTAATTGTAAAGCAATCGCTCCACCAATTACTTCGGCTATATCTGTTGCCATAATTGCTAATTCTGTCATGATCCATAATAAAAATCCAACCGGTTTATTAGTATGATCACGAATTGCTTGTGCTAAATCCATTCTTGTTACGACACCTAACTTAGCAGCCATATATTGCATTAACATAGCGATAAGTCCGGAGAAAATAACGACTGATAATAGTAAGTAACGGTATTGTGCACCACCGACAATTGATGTAATCCAGTTACCTGGATCCATGTAACCAACAGCGACTAATGCACCTGGTCCACTAAAAGCCCATAAAGTTCGTAAAAATCCGGCACTTTTTGGAACTTCTACTGATCCATTTACTTCTTCCAAACTAGCACTATTTGTTGTGGTAGTCATTTTTGGTTCTTGTACTTCTTTCGACATTTTTTACCACTCCTTTAAATTCTTTTCTTCTCAATTCCTTATTATACTCAAACTTTATACATTGTAAACAAAAAGTTTAGGCTAACCTTAAATCATTTTACCAGTTATTAAATATTGCTATATTTCCAAAAAAAGACTGCTGATATCTATTTGATATCAACAGTCTTTAGCTATTTAATAAAAATTTCTTTTGTTATCATAATACCTACTTCACAAAAATATAATGAGCGGCTTTATAACTAATATTTCTAACCTCACCAGTATTTTCTAATTTGATTTCAACTGGACCTTCAAAAGGCGCATGAGAAACAACTGTTAATTTATCACCAATGTGTAATTCTAAATCATCTAAATAAGTTAACAAATCATGATTATCAATGAATCGTTCAATCACAACTTTAGTGTTATCTTCTACTGCTTCTAAAACGAGATGGCTATCTTCCTCATAGTTACCTTCTTTGTCAGGTATCACACCGCCATGAGGACAGTGTGTTGGATGACCCAAGAATTCACTCAAATGATCAAGCAAGTACTCACTTGTCACATGTTCAAGTAACTCTGATTCACCGTCAACATCTTGTAGTTTATAATTTAATTTATAAACTAAGAAGCATTCCCATAAACGATGCTTACGAACTAAATCTTCTGCCAATAATATCCCAGGTTTCGTTAACGAAATCCCTGCGTATGGCGTATGTTCTACTAACTCTTCTTTAACTAGTTTATTGACCATTTCTGTAACTGATCCGGCCGCAATGTTCAGACTAAGCGCAATCTGTTTATTCGATATTTTCTTTTGCGTACCGCCTAATTCAAAAATAATTTTTAAATAATCTTCCTTCATAGGTGTCATATTCGATCTTTCATTTTTTGTCATTAGTTAATCAATTCACTTCCATTTTCTTAATAATAGATTTATTATATCAGAATAACGATTGAATTGTAACTTATTTTTTAGGAATACCTAACCTTTCATTTTAAAATACCTAAATGTAAGCTAAAAATCATAATTCACTGCATTAAAATAGGATTCAAGCATTTGTTTTAAGAAATGTCTTGAATCCTATCTTTTTGTAGAAGGAAAGCCGAAACCCGTGTTACCGAGAGTCGATTTTACTTGATTATTAATATATTTCGCCTCTATATCTTTATACTTATTTAGTTCTGTGAAGTCGCTTTTATATGTTTTGAATCATATATTATCGAACGACGCCCTTTGAGCGATTTGTTATCCATTCGATTTCAAACGTTTCTCCAAGACCAAATACCTCTAAATCCAATTATTCGTTCTACTACAACTTAAATCATCAAAATTCGATATCTTGATTTGCTTTTTAATGCTCAAGACCGGCACCGTTTTAATACGCCTTACTTGACATCTCTCAACGTCATTAACTTGCCGTACATTGGAAACTTAAACCATCATCTTAATTGATGTGTCCTGATTTGCTTTTAAGCGCTCAAGACTAGCACCGTTTTAAAACCTTGTTCGACGTCTCACGACGTTCACACTACCAAAATTCTAAATTCATCGGAGTAAACATCATCTAACTTGATGTGTCTTGATTTGCTTTTTAATGCTCAAGACCGGCACCGTTTTAATACGCCTTGCTTGACATCTCTCAACGTCATTAACTTGTGTTACATTTTTCAACTATCTTCAGTACTAAACATTGTCCAACTAACTTCGTTTTTAAAAACCATTAAGTGAGTTTAAAAAAGTGACTTCAGTTTTATTTTGTTCAGGGATTTCGATAGCCTTCCTTGCTACAAATTAAGTATAACACAAATGTAAACGGTTGCAACCTTTTTATGATTTTATTTTATAATTCTTTTTATTAAACATCTCTGAGTTCAAAACGTGTCCCTTTTTCATCTATTACCGCAAATAAACGCTGCTTTTTGGAGTCATCAAAATAGCCCATATCAAAAACTGTTTTATTTCCTTGTTTACCAACATCTGAAACACGATCAATCAAAAAGTGTTTAAATTGTCTAAAAATATCCATTTTTCCGTTAACGTGTTCAATCGCCGCAACCAATGTGTATCCTTCATCTAACTCTTCTTTTATAAGACTGACTTTTATGACCATATCTAAACGATATTCTCGCGACTTTGCCTTCTCATCTGAAATACTTTCAATATAGCCTTTTTGTTCCCAATATCTTAACTGTCGTGTTGAAACACCTGTCATTTTACTGATTTCACTAATACCGACAATTAACTTATCTTGCTTCATAAGATTGGCTAATGGATTATTATTCACTGTAAGTACCTTCTATCTCTAGTTTTCTAAATACTTTTGAAATTTTTTATCGATTTCTGGCAGACTTTTCTGTAATGATTTTGACTGGTTTTGTGTCCCCTCAGCCATTAACTTCAAGTAAGTAAATAAAATTTGACTAGCGTCTTTATGATATTTACTACCAAGTTCACTCGCAAATGTATATCGTTCATCCGTTAGTAATTTTGAAAATAAAGTTTCTTTTGCCATCTAGGCTCCTTCGATTGTTTTTATCATTGTGTGATGTGGAATTCCTGCGTCCATAAAGCCTTCACCTTCAACCTCATATCCTAGTTTCAAATAAAAATTTTGGGCTTGATCTTGTGCACCTAAGGTTAAGTATTTAATTCCGTAGACTGTTGAAAATCCTTCAATAAACGTTAGGATATCTGTTGCTAAATGTTGTCCACGAGCCGCTTTCAATGTTGCAACTCGCTGGACATGCCACGTTTCAGAGTCTTCGCTAAGTACACGTGCTGTCACAACAGGTTCTTCATCTTTATAACCCACAAAATGAATAGCTTCTGATTCGTTTTCAATTTCCAATTCCATTGGCACATTCTGTTCTCCAACAAAAACCGTTTTTCTAATTGATAATGCATCCTTATATATTTGACTACTTATATCTCTAGTTGATTTCACTATGAACATTTGCTCATCCTCAGCTTTCTTAGTTATCTTCGCATATAGCTTACCATAACTTGCTTTAAATTTGAACGTCAAGACCCGGTAGCTTATAATGAAAGCAAATAACTTACTATGCAAAGGAAACCACTAATGAAAAAATACGGTATATTAATAACCATCTTATTGATTTTAGGATTAGGTATTGGCTTTTTACTATTGCATAACAGTATACCTAAATCGGTAGAAACAGAGAAAAGTATTTCACAAACACCAACCTTATACATTCATGGATACGGCGGTACAGCTAACTCAACTAACGACATGATTGCCTCAGCAGAAAAATCTGGTAAGGCAAAAAAAGTTCTAACAGCAACCGTCTCTTCAACTGGTGATGTCACTTATACGGGTAGATGGAAATATACTGAAAAAAATCCAATTGTTCAAGTTATATTTGCGCGTAGTGATGCTCAAATTCCTGAAGAGGGCAGATGGATTGGTAAGATAACTGATTATTTAAAAGCATCATACGATATTAAAAAAATCAATCTTGTTACACATTCAATGGGTGGCTCATCTGCAATGTACTGGGCTGAATCTGTCAGAAAAAAATCTTCTCCTATCCTAAATAAATTTGTTCCAATTGCTGGTCCAATTAATGGGGTCCTCGGAATGGACGAAAAAGCCAATAAAAATTACTTCTTGAAAAATGACGAACCTGCTATTAAAACAGCAAACTACCAAAGTTACTATAGCAAACGAAAAAATTTCCCATCAACCGCAAAAGTCTTTGTTATTTATGGCGATGTGAATGATGGCTCAAATTCTGATACATCTGTCAGCATTGCTTCTGCCCGTTCAATGAACTATCTATTAAAAGGCCAAGTAAAATCGTATGACGAGCTTAAAATTACTGGTGAAGATGCACAACATAGTAAACTTCATAGAAATTTACAGGTTGATAAAGCTGTTATCCAATTCCTTTGGGGTAAATAGAACTATACGAAATATTAATTTTGTGCTATGATTAAGTTATGCGATGAGTCGAGTAAAATCAGACAACTTCGGTTGTTCCGCTGCGGCGGCTAGTGATTAGTTCGAAAATGGGGCATTTTTTACCTACCGCATTGTAGGTATGTCTGATTGTCACTGTTTTGTGGAATTCATACAATCTATTTACTTCGGTAAGTACCATAACAGGAAAGCATCAACTTCGGTTGGTGCTTTTTTTGTGCAGATAAATAGCCTTAGAAAATTACTTTCCAAGGCTATTATCACTATTTTTGAATTCTTATTGCTTCAACATCAAACACTTTATCAATCCAAGATTCATAAAATGGTGCTTCATGACTGACCAATAAAACATTTCCAGGAAAACGTCGGACTGCCTTTTGTAGCGCGTCTTTTGTATCATCATCCAAGTGATTAGTTGGTTCATCCAAAATTAAAAAGTTACTTGGTTTCAATTCAACTAAACTCAACTTAACTTTCATTTGTTCCCCACCACTCAAAATATTAATAGGTTTCATTGTATTCGCAGCATTAATCCCTGATTTAGCCAATCGGCGACGAATCGTTTTAGGTTCCAATTCAGGGTATTCATCTTGAATAATTTGAAGAGGTGTCATTTCTTTATTATCCCAAATTAAATCTTGATCAAAATAATTAACAACAACAGAATCAGAAAATTCAGCAGTTCCACCAAACGTTGGAATTAACTTCAAAATTGACTTAATCATTGTTGATTTACCAATTCCGTTAAATCCCTTTAAGACAACTTTTTCTTGATGTGATAATGAAAAAGTTACTGGTGATAGTAATGGCGTTTTATAACCAACTGATAAATTTTTAACGGCAAGCGTTGATGCGGATCCAGTATCTAGATAAGGAAAATCAAATTTACCTTTTACAGTATCACTTGGCGGTGTCACACGCTCAATTTTATCTAATCTTTTTTGTCTAGACTTAGCCATTGTGGCACGCGTTCCAGCTTTATTCTTTCGAATATAAGCCTCATCTTTTTCAATTTGAAGGCGTTGTTTCTGGAAAGCTTTTAGTTGCGCTTCTTTTTTAGCTTCTTTTTGCTTAATAGCTGATTTAAAATTCCCACGATATTTTGTGATTTTACCGAATGCAACATCAATAATTGTATTCGTGACATTTTGTAAAAATTCAAAATCATGAGAAATAACCATGAAACAGCCTTCAAATTGATTTAAATACTCAGTTAACCAATCAATATGTTCCGTATCTAAATAATTAGTTGGTTCATCTAATAAAATAACTTCAGGATTTTCCAATAATAATTTAGCTAAGATAATCTTAGATCTCTGACCACCACTTAATTCACTAACTTGATGGTCTTTTTCAATTGCATCTAATCCTAAACCAGTTCGAACACGGTCAATTTCTGTATCGATATCATAAAAATTTTTTGCCTCAAGTTCTTCTTGATATCTACCCGCTTTTTCCAACAACTTCTCGTCCATATTTTCAGCATAATCCGTATAGGCCTGCGTTTGTTTTTCACTAATATCATATAAACGTTGAAATGCTGTCTTCAAAAACTCAATAACCGTAATGCCTTCCGCAACTTCAGCATATTGATCTAAATAGCCAATTGTCGCACTTTTTTTCCATTTGATTTCGCCTTCATCAGGTAATTCTTGTCCAGTAATAATTTTGATTAATGTACTTTTACCAGCACCATTTTGACCAATGATACCCATATGATCCTCAGTGTTTAATTCAAAATGAGCATCCTCATATAATTGCTTATCCGCAAATTGATGGGAAAGTTGGCGAACTTCTAAAACTCCCATTGTAATCCTTCTTTCTAAAGACTAGTTATCATTGTTAACTTCCAATATTGCATTAAATACTTCTTGTGGTAATTCCATTTCAGCCTTAGAGCCCAATCGTTTATTAGCGCTTTGACGGCGTAGCATATCTTGTTTGGCAGCATTCTTTTTATCACTACTTGTTGTTGCGCTCTTACGAAGAGGCGGTACATTTGCACGCGAAATAGCTTTATTTTCGATAACTGCTTGTACTGGCATTGGGAATAATTTACGTGGAATTGAATATTTCAATTGCTCAACTAATTTCTGACCAATTTCCACAGCATCTTGTCTATGCACAACAAACCCTAGTGCATCGACTGTTGCATAGTTAACTAAAACGTCCATTTTAACAACGTCTGCTGTTTGATATCCTTTAAATTGCGTTTCCATTGTTGCATAGCCATGTGATAATGATTTTAATTGATTGAAGAAATCATAGGCAATTTCAGACGTTGGTAACGCATAATTCAATTCAGTTTGACCAGAATTGTATGACATATCTTGGAAAATACCTTTACGTTTTTCAGCTAATTTCATGATATCGCCCACTTGTTCATCTGGCACGGTCATATGAACATCTAAAAATGGTTCTTCAACATGATCAATTTCAGAAAAATTAGGGAATTGGACAGGATTATCAACAACAACTTCTTTACCATTTTTCAAAATAACGTGGTACGTAACATTAGGCGTCGTTGTTAACACCCCTAATTGGTATTCTTTTTCGAGACGTTCACGAATAATACTTAAATGTAACATCCCTAAGAATCCACATCTAAATCCTAGTCCTAAAGCATCTGACTTTTCTTCTTTATAATGGAAAGATGAGTCATTTAAAGCTAATTTTTGAATAGCTGATTTTAATTCTTTATAGTTATTATCTTTAGGATAAAATCCAGCAAAAACCATTGATTCTGATTCTTTATATCCAGGAAGTGCTTCTGGTGTCGGGTTACTTTGAGAAGTTAACGTATCCCCAATTTTAACTAGTTGAGGATCTTTTAGCCCTGTAATAACATAGCCAACATCCCCGGCATGTAGACTATCAACAGCCACCATGTCAGGTTTAAAAATACCTGCTTCTACTACTTGGAAATCAGTCGTTTGTTGCATAAATCGAAGTAAATTATTAGCTTTAAATTCACCATCAAAGACACGAATATAAGCCACAATTCCTTTAAATGCATCAAAATGTGAATCAAAAACTAATGCTTTAAGTGGTGCTTCAATATCACCGATTGGTTTTGGAATACGGTCTTTAATAGCCTCTAGAACCAAATCAACACCAATCCCAGTTTTAGCTGATATTAATAACATTTCGTCTTCATCAACGTCAGCTAATTCCATCAATTGAATTTTAGTTTCTTCAACATCAGCATTAGGATGATCAATCTTATTGATTACTGGAATAATTTTTAAGTTGTTTTCTTTAGCTAAACGGTAATTTGCAACCGTCTGTGCTTGCACACCTTGAGTGGCGTCCACCAATAAAATAGCCCCATCACTAGCAGCTAAACTTTTCGAAACTTCATATGAAAAATCAACGTGTCCCGGTGTATCAATAAAATTATATTCGTAAGTTTCACCATTAGTAGCTGTATAGTAACTACGAACCGTTCGTGATTTAACTGTAATCCCGTGTTCTTGTTCAACAGCCATTGAATCTAACAATTGACTAGACATCTCACGTTCACTGACAGTTTGTGTTTCTTCCATAATTCGATCAGCTAAAGTTGATTTACCATGATCAATATGGGCAATAATTGAAAAATTTCTAATTTGTGATTGTTTCATTATGATTAAACCTCATTTTCTAAATAATCATCTACTGTTTTAGAGTCTTTTTTATTATACGCTAAATTATCAACGTCGTAAGAAGAAGATTAAAAGCCGGTAAGAATGCCCAAGTATTTTAAAAACGAAAAAATAATGAACACAAATTTAACTAAGGTCAAATTCAGCTCATTATTTTTAATTTAAATAGTACCGTTTGCAAATTGGCTATTATATAAATCAGCATAAAACCCGTTTTTAGCAATCAAAGCATCATGATTTCCAGTTTCAATAATTGAGCCATTATCCATTACAATAATATTATCCGCATCACGAATCGTTGATAGACGATGCGCCACAACGAAACTTGTTCGGCTATCTAATAAGGTATCCATCGCTTTTTGAATCAAAACTTCAGTTCGTGTATCAACTGAACTCGTTGCTTCATCTAAAATTAAAATTTCTGGGTCAGCCAAAAATGCACGAGCAATCGTTAACAATTGACGTTGTCCTTGTGAAATATTTGAAGCGTCTTCATTCAGAACAGTTTGATAACCATCTGGTAATTGACGAACAAATGTATCAACATGAGCGGCTTTTGCTGCAGCATAAACCTCTTCATCCGTTGCATTTTCACGACCATATTGAATATTTTCCATAATAGTACCTGTAAATAACCAAGTATCTTGAAGCACCATCGAGATTGACTTACGTAAATCTTCTCGTTTCAAATTCTTAGTATCGACACCATTTAGTCGGATTGATCCCGCTGAGACATCATAAAAGCGTTCAATTAAGTTAATAATCGTTGTCTTTCCAGCACCTGTAGGTCCAACAATTGCTACCTTTTGTCCTTCGTTAACATCCAAATTATAATCTGTCATCAAAAGCTTCTTATCTGAGTAACCAAATTGAACATGATCAAAGGAAATTTTATTACCATTATCAGCAATTGGTAAGTCATCGTTACTTTCATCTTTCAATTCTTCTTCATCTAAGATTTCAAAAATTCGTTCTGCAGAAGCTACAGTTGCTTGAATCGTATTAGATAAGTTGGCAATTTGAGTGATTGGTTGTGAGAATTGGTTCACATATTGTAAAAAGGCTTGGACGTTACCTAAAGTAATTGTTCCTTGTGAAACCTTAATTCCACCAACAATTGCCACAAAGACATAGCCAATATTTTTAATAAAGTTCATTGCTGGCATAATTAATCCAGAAATAAATTGTGCTTTCCATGAACTTTTATAATAATCATTATTCTGTTTTTCAAAAATATCAATATTTTTTTCTTCTTTATTAAAAGTCTTAACAACCGTATGACCCGCATACGTTTCTTCCACTTGATTGTTCAAAAGTCCTAAACTCTTTTGTTGTCCAGCAAAGAACTTTTGCGAACGAGGCGCAATTAATGAGACAACAACCAAACTCAAAGGAACAATAATCAAAGCAATTAACGTTAATTGCCAACTAATTGAAAACATCATATAGAGAACACTGACAAAGGTCACAACACTTGTTACTAACTGTGTAAAACTTTGTTGTAACGTTCCAGAAATGTTATCCACATCATTTACAGCACGAGACATAATATCACCATTTGGATGTGTATCGTAGTAAGAAACAGGCACGCGTTCCATTTTAGCCTTAATATCTTTACGAAGTGCGTACACCGTTTTTTGAGAAATATTAGTCATGATTAATTGCTGCACAAAACTGAAAAGTGCAGACGCAATATACATAATACCAACTGTAAGTAAGATATTCTTAATTGCATCAAAATTAATTGGCAACGAGGTTACTTTCTGCCCCTGTTTCATTTGAGTGAATCCTTTAGTTACCCCAGAGAAAATCTCGGTTGTTGCGCGTCCTAAAATTTTAGGAGAAACCGCCTGGAAAATTACAGATATAATGGCTAGCACTAATACTATCCCTATTGAAATTAACCATGGTGACATGTATTTCGCTAAACGCCCAATTGTTTTCCAAAAGTTCTTAGGCTTTTCAACTGGTCGTCCAATATTGCCATGTCCACCTCGACCGCCCCGCATAGGTTGCGTTGCTTGTTTTGACTTATTATCTGCCATTACTCTGCATCCCCCTCTCTGATTTGTGACTGCATAATTTCTTGATAGGTTTCATTCGTGGCTTTCAATTCTTCATGAGTCCCTTTACCAACGATTTTTCCACCATCGATAACTAAGATTAAATCGGCACTTGTCACACTAGAAATCCGTTGTGCCACAATTACGACAACACTATCTTTGATGCTTTCATCCGTTTTAAGTGAGCCACGTAATTTAGCATCTGTTTTAAAATCAAGCGCTGAGAATGAATCATCAAACAAGTAAACAGAAGCTTTTTTAACTAATGCTCTTGCAATTGCAAGTCGTTGCTTTTGGCCACCAGAGAAGTTATCTCCACCTTGTTCAACTATGCCGTCTAAGCCATCCGCTGATTCTTCAACAAACGATTTAGCTTGTGCTATTTCTAGCGCATGCCACAACTCATCATCTGTTGCCGTTTCATTTCCAAACTGTAGATTACTTCGGATTGTTCCTCTAAAAAGAACTGTCTTTTGTTGAACAAGAGAAATTTGGTCGTGTAAGCTTACTTGGGTTAACTCATAAATTGATTTACCATCAATTTTAATATCGCCCGACTCAACATCAAACAATCGTGGAATTAAATTAATTAACGTTGACTTACCAGATCCAGTACCACCAATAATCGCAATCGTTTGACCCGCCTTTGCTTCAAAGTTAATATCTGTTAGGGCTTCTTTTTCAGCACCCGTATACCGGAAATTAACTTTATCAAATGACAATTGACTTGCTCCTACTTTACTACGATCAACTGTAATTGCATCAGGTTGGTCTTTTATCGAATTCTTCGTATCTAAAACTTCGTTGATACGTGCTGCAGCAGCTTGCGCACGAGGTAACATGACAAATACCATCGATAACATCATAAAACTTGATAAAATTTGCATTGCATACGTCATAAACGCAACTAGATTACCCACTTGCATCGACATATCTCCAATTAAATGACCACCATACCAGATAATTGCGATATTGGTTGCACTAAGAACTAAAGTCATCATGGGGAACATTAGCGCCGTAATTGAAAATACTTTACGGGCATTATCTGTATATTCTTTATTCACACGATCAAAACGATTTTGTTCATATTTATCTTGGTTAAATGCGCGAATAACACGAACACCTGTTAAACCTTCACGAAAGACAAGATTAATATGATCAATTCTTTTTTGTAACGTTTTGAACAGCGGCACTGCAAAATACATAACTGAAGCAATTAATATAATTAAAATTGGAACAGCTACTAAAAAAATCACGGTTAATTCTTTTTGTTTGTTATAAGCTAAAATACTAGCACCAATCAACATAATAGGCGCTTGGATCATCATTCTTAACATCATAACGGTAACGTTTTGAATTTGTAGAACATCAGTTGATGTTCTTGTAATTAAACTTGAATTTCCAATTTGATCAAATTCATGACTTGAAAAATTAAGTACTTTTTTGTAAATATGACTTCTTAATCTAAGTCCTAATTTTTGCGCTAAGCGTGAAGCGATAAAGACATTACCAACTGCCGCAACAATACCAATAGCTGCTACGCCTAACATGACATAACCCACCTGCCAGATATACGCAACATCGCCTTGTGAGACACCTTTATTAATCATGTCTGATGTTAATGTTGGTAAATATAAATCGCAGATAACTTGGACAATCATAAATATAAATGCACCAAACATTGCCCAAACGCTAACGCGATTTTTCATTACTTTTATCATTTATTTTTATTCCTTCCTTTTTGAAACACCAATAGCTACCCAGTTAGCCATTGTTTCATATTCTTTTTGTAACTCTTCAACAGGTATTTCAATACCTTCTCTTTGTTTTGAAAAATAATCATTAATAGTTTTCATAAATGGACTCATTAAAGAAAACATAAGTAAACTAATTTCTTCATCTGAGGAAATGGTTAGTAAAGACCGATCAATTTCACTCATAATATCAAAATCTGCTTTTAAATTTTGATGAAATGGTCCACCAAAATGTGGCTGTTTCCCACTATGATGCGGGTGGTGAGGATGATGTGGCTGCATCCGACTACTCATTTTAAAGTCCATTCGGACAAAGGCGTTTTTAAAAAATGCAGCATCTTCTCCGGACACTGTATTCGCAATCGTTTCTGAAAAAAAGGTCTTCATAGTCGTCACGACATCACCTTGATTTCGTTTTAATAATTCACCAAATCTTTTAGTTTGATTCTGTCGAATAGTATCAAAATAATAAAAGTATAAATCTTCTTTATTTTCGAAATATTGGTAAAAACTCCCTCGCGGAATATCTGCAATTTTTATGATATTACTAATTGATGCTTCAAACAGGGGTACTCTTGAGAACTCTTCTTTAGCAGCATCCAATATCCGTTGTTGCTTATCTTCATCTAAATTAAAATACGTTTTTTTAGGCATATTTTCTCCTTTATACAAAAAATGACAAGCTGTCATGTGACAACTTGTCATGTTACTAGTCTTTATTTAAAAATGCAACTTTATTTACTTATTCTTTTCTTAAAGATTCAACTGGATCAAGTTTTGATGCTCTGTTTGCTGGTAAGAAACTAGCAACCATACTAATCAAGACACTGATTAAAATACCAGAGAATACATAACTAGCTGTAACTTTAACAATCGTAACATCGAATGTTGCAACTGAGAATGCATTTAACCCAAAGGCTAAAATATACGTTACGCCAACACCAATTAAGCCAGATGCTAATCCAATTAGGAACGCTTCGGAAACAAATATACGGCGAATATCCTTACGACGTGCTCCTAAAGCTTTCATAACACCGATTTCTTTTGTTCTTTCAACAACAGATATATTTAGAACCACTAATATCATAATTGCAGAAACGAGCAATGATATCGCAGCTACGGCCGTTAAAACGTCTGTCAAAATATCTAACATTTGAGTAAACATTTCTGACATTTTTTCTTGAATTGAACCTGTGTAACCCAATGATTTAACTTTAGCTTTTATACCTGCCGTATTAGCCTTATCGTTTGTATGAAGATAAACAACATTTGGTTTAATTGTTTCATTATTATCTTCAACTAATTGTTGTAAGTCAGCGTAATTCAAGTAAACTAAACTGCTTGAACTGCTACTTCCAGATGCTTCATAAATTCCGGCAACTTTGAACGTTTTCTTAATCGTTTTTTCGTTATAAACAATCGCAATTTTAACTTGTTTACCAACAATGTTCTTGCCTAATGAATCTGCAGTTGTTTTATCTAATAAAATGCCATCCTTACCTGGTTTAGTACCCTTGGTAATGTTTGATTTTGTAATACCTGAGTTCATTGTACCCAACTGCATCAAACTAGCTTTTTTATCCTTATATGAAACTGTATTTGTACCTAGTGAAATTGCTGTATAACCCTTTTGTAGCTCATTCACATGTTTAATATTTGTTAACTTATTAATATCTTTTTTAGAAAATGATCCTGTCTGACCAGTAATTGCAGCCATTTGACTTTGTTGTTCTTTAGCTTGCGCTGCTTGGGCTTGAGAACCAGCAGCTGGTGTTGCTGTTTTAGAACTACTACTTGAAGAACTTGTTTTTGCCTTCATATGAACTTCAGTCACATTGGGATTCACGTAGCTAGTCATCGTATCCTTTATATAACTTGTTACCCCTTTTCCAAGCGATAACATTAAAACAACAGACATAATCCCAATACTTGAGCCAATAGCAACAAGTAAATTACGAGAAAATTTAGCTTTCATATTAAGTGCAGCTAATCGAATTGCAGACCATAGACTTAAATTCTTAGGCGTTTCGCCTTTAAATTCATCTTCATTAGTATGCAACTCTAATTGTTCTTGTTCGGAATCAGAAATAATTGCACCATTATCAATTCGTACAACACGACTTGAATATGCCGCAACGCGATCTGAATGAGTAACCATTAAAACTAATTTACCACGCTTTGCGATATCTTTGATAATTTCTAAGACAGCATCAGTTGTCTCTGAATCCAAAGCACCTGTTGGTTCATCAGCAATAATGACATCAGGATCATTCATTAAGGCACGTGCAATAGCAACACGTTGTTTTTGCCCACCAGATATTTGATCTGGCTTCTTTGTCATATGATCTTGTAACCCAACGTCTGTTAATAATTTTTTAGCACGTTTGACACGTACTGATTTATCAACATTTGAAAGCGTCATTGCCATAGCAACGTTATCAATCAAACTTAAATGAGGAATTAAATTAAAATTTTGAAAAATGAATCCAATACTCTTCTTATGAAAGTTAACAAGTTCTTTTTCAGAAAAATCACCAATATTTTCACCATTATACGTAATTTCGCCATCAAAATTTGAATCCAATCCACCTATTAAGTTCATTAATGTTGATTTACCACTTCCGGATTCACCAACTATTGAAACTAATTCTCCTTTGTCAAAAGAAGCATTAATGTCTTTTAAAGCCTTGAATGTCGTACCACCAGCCATATTATACGTTTTTGAAACGTTTTTTATTTCTAGAATCAATTTGTCTCCCCCTATTTCCGTTTTTATGACAGACTGTCATAATGAGCTGGTTTTTATTATAGATAATCACACTCACAAAAGCAAAGTATTTCGCTCCACCTTTACCCATTCTTTACAATTTCAGGTGTAAATCATTACACGATTCATACAGAACCATAACATTTAACTGATATTATGAAGTTGTTCTTAAATACGAATACAAAATAAAAGGGGAAGTTAATTATGAGAAAGAAAACAGCAATTATTTCGATAGCAGCAATGGGTCTTTTATTGTTGGCAGGATGTGGTAAATCATCATCTTCTTCAGATGATTCATCAAAAATTACAGGTAAAATTACTATTGTTGGATCAACTGCTTTACAACCTTTAGTTGAACAAGCAGCTGAAACCTATCAAGCAGATAATTCAGGTTTAACAATTGGCGTGCAAGGTGGTGGCTCAGGTACTGGTTTAAGCCAAGTTTCTACAGGTGCTGTTACCGTTGGTAATTCTGACATTTTTGCAGAACAAAAAGACGGCGTAGATGCTAAAAAGATTGTTGATCACAAAGTTGCCGTTGTTGGTATTGCACCTGTTGTCAACAAAGATACAAAAGTAACTAACCTCTCAAAAGCACAACTTGCTAACATTTTCTTAGGTAAGACAACAAACTGGAAAGAACTTGGCGGAGCAGACCAAGCGATTGTTGTCATTAATCGTGCTTCTGGTTCGGGTACACGTACCGTATTTGATAGTAGTATCCTTCCAAATAAAACAGCTAAACAAACACAAGAACAAGATTCAAACGGTACAGTTCAAAAAATGGTATCTTCAACACCAGGTGCCATCAGCTACTTAGCATTCTCGTACTTAAAAGATAACATCCAAGCATTATCTATTGATAACGTTAAACCAACATCAAAAAATGTTGAAACAAACAATTGGAAAATTTGGTCATACGAACATATGTATACTAAAGGTTCTCCTAACTACGCAACAGCTAAATTTATTGGTTATATTCAATCAGACAAAATTCAAAACGGCTTAATCAAGAAATTAGGTTATATCTCAATTTCAGATATGAAAGTTGAAAAAGACGCTAAGGGTACTATTGAAGAAATTAATAAATAGCTGTAAAAAATAGAACATTCAATACAAAAAGCTCATAATTATTAGATCTAAATCTAATAATTATGAGCTTTTTTATATTTAAATAGTGTTAAAGGTTATGAAATTTGTTTTATATTGGTATATTGCGCCAATCATATTAGCATCTCCATAAAAATAACATGTTTTTAAATTATACTTAAGGCCATCCGCACGTTTGGCAATGATTAATTGATTAATATATTTATTTAGTGTTTTAATCAAACCAGGTCTTTCAGATATAGCGCCTCCAATTAAAACAAGGTCAGGATCATACGATACAAGTAGATTAAACACTCCTACGGCTAAATGTTTATAAAAATCATCTACAATTTGGCATGCCTTATCATCACCAGAGTCAGATAAATCAAATAATTGTTTTCCGTTAATTTCACGATTATTTTCTGAAGAATACTGTTTGGCAAGATTTACTGGACTAACCAACTCACTGAAAGTACGATCATCATTTACATCTAAAATCATGTACCCAAATTCGCCACCAAATAGATTACTTCCGGCCTTTAATTTTTTATTCATTATTACAGAACCACCAACTCCAGATCCAATGATAATAGAAACAAAATCATCTACATCTTTAGCGTTTCCAATCCAATTCTCAGCTAATGCTGCACAATTAGCATCGTTTTGTATAGAAACTGGTACGCCTAAATATTGTTCCAACTCATCCCTAATCGGAAAATTGTGTATATAAGGGATGGCGCTAATCCCATGAATAATTCCATTTACCGTATCAACTGATCCTGGAGAACTAATGGCTATACCTTCAGCGTTCTGACAACTATTATATAAATTTTTAATTAAAGTTTTCATATCTTTCCACGTCTCAGGGGTCTCCCTCTTACCACGTGAAATGAACTGATTTTCTTTCCATTCTCCATACTTTACGGTTGTCCCACCAATATCAATTGCTAATATAGTTCCCATTGTTCTCCTTTTCAGTCATTCGACTAATATTTTTAGTATCTGATAATTATAATTTTTAATAAACGTATTAAATTAAAGAAGTTCTCATAGCACGTCTATAATGCGTCATTTTATACGGCGTTTTTTTTAATTGATTTATACATAGTTATAATTTCTTTAGCTAAATCAATATAACAGATACTCGTCATTAGCCAATCTTGCGAATGTATCAAATACAAATTAAGTTTCGTTTTTTCACCATTGGCCTCTTTTGTTAACAAAGTAGTTTGGATATTGTGCACCTTAGTTAACGCCTCTTGTGCTTGGTTCATAAAATCATCAGATTTAGAAAAATCAGACTGCTCAGCCATGCGGATTGCTTGAGCGGCAAATCCCTTCGCATTCCCCGATTCCATAATAATTCCCATTATTACAGTCATATCTTTATCATTCATATTTTTCATCCCCATTTCACTAAATTTATTTTATTCCGCAATTAAATTTACTGCTGTTTGTAATACTTTTTCACCGTTCATCATCCCATAATCTAGCATATCAATGACGTCCATAGGAATTCCAGCAGCATCAGTTTTACTTTTAATTTCTTCCTTCATATAACTGACCTGTGGCCCTAATAACAATACATCCGGATGAACACTTTCAATTTGATGGTCTACATCTGATGTTGATGTTGCAAATATTTCATAATCTTTTTTCTGCTTAGAAGCTGCCGCCTGCATTTTTGATACTAGTAGAGATGTAGACATACCAGCTGAACAAGCTAACATAATAATTTTTTTCTCCATGATTTTTTATTCCTTTCACTCTGCTTTATTATTTAATTCTTGCTCTTGTTCTTGATTACATAAATATTGATCATATTTTTTAGCGAATGGATAGTATCCGACAGCTGATATTACTAACGTTACCGCTTGCCATAAGGCCATCTTCCAACCTCCAATTAAAAATCCTGAAATAACTGCTGGCGTTGTCCAAGGTGCCGCAACACCATTTAAAGGTGGTACAATTCCGAAATAAATTACCCCATAAGTAGAGATTGCTACAATAACTGGTACCATGAAAAATGGTATAGCTAAAAATGGATTCATAACTAAAGGTAATCCGAAAAGAAAAGGCTCATTAATATTAAAAATAGCTGGAATAAGCTCAATTTTACCGATTGTTTTAAGCTGAACAGATTTAGCTGCAACTAGTGTGAAAATAACTAGTCCGATGGTTATTCCAGATCCCGTCAAGTTAATAAAATTATTATAAAATTCATTAGTAACAATATGTGCCCCGTTACCTAACGATAATTTACCAGCTTGATATAAAGCAGCGTTTCCAGAAGTATTAGGAATTAAGAAGGCTCCTGCAATTCCACCGACAATCAGTCCTCCGTGAACACCAAAGAACCAAAAGAATGATACTAAGAAGGCAATCAATATAGCCCCAATTAATGAATCTGATAGTCCTTGCATAGGTGCTGCTAACATCTTATAAATGAGATTTAACATATCTGTATTTAACACTGTCTTAATTAAAGCAAAGATTAACATAGTAACAGTTAATATAACACCAGATGGAATCATGGCAGTAAATTGATTAGCAACACTAGTTGGCACTTGTTCTGGGAGTGTTATTTTCCAACCAGCTTTAATCATTTTTGTATATGCCCAACCTACCAAAATACCTACAATAATTGCAGCCACCATTCCTTGACCGCTCAACCAACTAATGTTAATTACACCATTAACTGGCGACTGCATGAATGATTGAAGCGAATGAGGTAATTTGTCTATATTTTCTGTTATTGCAGAACCACTTAGGACCTCTTTACCAGCACTGTTAACAATACCTGCTCCATTTTTACCCATTACTCCGGCTAAAGGTGCGGCCACTTGGAGCATCTGTAACATCAAGAAAGATGATAATGCTGTCAATGCAGCGGGTAATGCCTCATATCCCTCATTACGAACATATACGTACGCGATACCAACTACCGCCCAGATAGATAAAATACCAAATGTTGTTGTATATGCTTGTGTGAAAAATGCTGACCAACCTGAATCTTTAAGCGCATCTGCAACACTTGGCACCGGGAAATTGGACAAAATTAAAAATATGGATCCTATAATAATAAAAGGTAATGCGTATACCATTCCATCTTGCAGAGCCCTTATAGGTTTTGTATTCACAAATTTCATAATTATAGGTAATAACTTATTCGTAATGAACGTGTTTGCTTTATTTTCAGTTTTATTTTCCATTATATTTTTTCTCCATTCTCTTCTAAGATATCCTTAAACCAATAATATGATTTTTTTGGAACTCTCTTCATATCTTTCAAATCATGATTTGTTCTATCAACAAAAACTGCACCATATCTTTTCTCCATGTCACCATGTGAACTAGGAATATCAATTAATCCCCAACCCAGATAGCCCACAACTTGAGCACCATCAATAAACATTGCATCCTTCATAGCCTTAATATGACTTTTATGATATTCAATTCGAGCATCATCTTGGATTATATTTGTGCTGTCCCTGTGCTCCTTGATGCCAATTCCATTTTCAATTGGAAATACAGGTAATCTATAACGATTATGCAAATCTGTAATTACATTTCGGAATCCTAAGGGATCAATATTCCATGACCACTCACTACTAGATAAATAAGTATTTTCTTCTACACTATAATTCATATATCTATTTGGTGCCTCGTCACTTGGAATTTTATCAGCATCCATGACCATTGTGCGATAGTAACTAAAGGAAATGAAATCAGATTTAATTTTATTTAAATATTGCTTATCTCTATCTTTAAAATCCATTTGAATATTATTCACTTCTATATATTTAAGTACTTCAGGAGAATATGATTGTCCGACAAATAACGAATTTAGATTTTCATAAATAAATTCATTTTGTTTTCTTACTGCAAAAGAATCTTTTGGATTAGTCGTTGCTGGATAAACTGGTGTATATGCCAACATACCTCCAATCTTAAGTTCTTTATATTGTTCATGAATATATTGTGCAATTTGTGCGTGAGCTATCATCGTATGATGGAATATGGTATACATATCGTCAATTGTTTTTTCCGTCTTGGTATATCCAGAAATATGAAATGTTTCATCAGTGAAGTATAGATTATGTTCATTAAATGTAATCCAATATTTAACTCTGTCTGAAAAATGATCAATAACGACTTTCCCAAACCTAACAAAAGCATCAACAGTTTTACGAGATAGAAATCCACTTTGCTTTTGGGCCAACGCTAACGGCATGTCAAAGTGATAGAGACAAACCATTGGCTCAATACCACGCTTAATCATCCCATCAATTAATCGGTCATAATACTCAAAACCTTTCTCGTTGATAGTTCCATCACCATCAGGTACTATTCGAGTCCACGATATCTGAATGCGATACATATTCATATTCATATCTGCAATTAAATCCAAATCTTCTTCATATCTGTTAAACTCATCAATCGCATCGTGCCAATCGGATACACCTTTATCTGAGTCACGGATATCATAAACTGATAGCCCTTTACCATCTGCCTGCCATGCTCCTTCTGTCTGCATACTTGATACAGAATTACCCCAATAAAAACCTTTAGGCATCTTATTTTCATTTATCATATATCAATCAACCCTTCTTCTAATAAATTATTTTTTAACTAAGAAATCGCTTTCATTTACTATTATATATCTTTTGTATAATAAAACAATACTTTTGTTATACAAAAGATATATGTTTTATTAAACTCTGGCTATCACTTATATAGAAAAGAGGGTAGTTGAGTGTTATAATTCGGTATTAACCGATTAATTAGTCATACTAAATATCGGTACAATATTCTCTAATTCTAAAATAGTTACATCATACCTATTTTTTTTGAGATCTAATTTTTAATAAGCAGAGTAATATACTTTTTAAAATCGCACCTAAAGTTTAAATAATACTAAATTTGACATTAAAATCTATGGGGGAACAGGGATTTATGAAAAAATATGAGTTAGTTAAAAATATAATTCGGGAACGAATACTTTCTAATATATATCCAAAAGGTAGCATTTTACCTGATCAAAAAGTATTATCTGCTAGCTTCGATGTCAGTTCAATAACCTTAAAGAAGGCGTTAGATGACTTAGCACGAGAAGGATTTATATTAAAAAAATCTGGTTTTGGAACAGTTGTTATAGGTCCCTCGACTCTTATCAATAGCGTTGATGCACCGGCAGATAATTTTGATGGATTAAGTAAACAAGAAGGACGGGACAGAATAACAAGTCACGTCATTAAGTTTGAAGTTGTATTCCCTCAAAAAGAGGTTCAAACTCATTTAAATATTAGTGCAGAAGAGCCAACATACCATATTATTAGACTCCGACTTTTAGATGGAAATCCTTTCATCTTGGAAGATACGTACATGCCTGTTAAATTAGTTCCAGGTTTATCAAAATCCGTACTGGAAACTTCCATATATAGTTATATTAAAAATACGTTAGGGTTAAATATGTCAGGTATGTCTAGAAAAATACAAGCCAGACAAGCCACTGAATTAGATATCAATTATTTAAACGTTGTTGAACAAACGCCAATATTAGAAGTAGAACAAATTGTTTGGCTTGTGAATGGTCACGCCATCGAGTACTCAAAATCAAGAAATGAATTTAATAAACGCTCTTATTTTGTTTTTGAATCAAATTAAACTGGCACACTTATGAACTAACTTACATTAAAAATAATTATCTGTACTTAATATATGTGGGTACGCAAAAAGGCATAATTCCAAAGTTATATTGGAATTACGCCTTTTTGCGTACAAAGTATTTAAATATTATTTTTATAAATTAGCATCCATGTTAAATATTATTTTTATAAATTAGCATCCATGTTAAATGTTAATTTAGATAATGTTAATCCTTCAGTAATGAATTGACCAATCATGTTCATCGTTCTTTCACGCATATCAGCAACAATTGCGTAATTTTGTTGTGTGAGGTAGTTTGTTAATTCATCCCCACTCATATCTGTAGATGCTGCATCAATATCAGCAACCATCGTCTTCAACTGTTGACGACATGCCTTTAAGTAATCAACATTTTCTTGAATAAAATGAGAATAATGTGATTCTGTTAACATCGAAACCGTACGATACATCCAATAAGCACTATTCATATCTAGTGTTAACGGTGTTTCGCTGTAACTTGGGTCTGTGTCTGTTGCATTCGTGTAGAATGGCACAAATGGTGCAAATGCTGGAACACCTAAACAGATCCACATTAATGCAGAATGTGCATCATCAACATTATTTCTCAATTGAAGAACGTGTGCATTTTGTGTTCTATTCATTGAAATAGGACGGAATCGTAAACGATCTTCATCAGCACCATGACCAAATGGATCATATTGTGTTTCATTGTAATGTGAACCTAAAATAGCAGTCACATCTTCAACACTGATTTTTTTATTTGCGTAACAAATGAATGGTAATTCACTTGAAGTTGGTTCTTGCTTAATTTCTGGATTCAAACAACGTTGACCATACCAGACACGAGGTGTGTTGTAATGACGATCTTTTTCTGTGTCTGTTCCAAAAATATGACGGAAGTTCCAGCCTGTTTTATCAGGGTTTAAATGATGCTCTTCTACATATTCACGGATACCGTCTGACCACATAAAGTTATCTGTATTATCAAAATCAATTTCTTGAATAGCAACTTGATTAGCTGCAACAGCATAAGCATCATCTGGAATACGTTGTGCAATCCAGTGATGTCCGGTAACAATTTCCATGTACCAAACATCATTTTTATCACTAAATAAGACACCATTTCCTTCAGGTGAACCGTATTTTGTAATTAAAGCCCCTAAATATTCAACACCATGTTTTGCTGATTTAATATAAGGTGCAACCATTGTTTGTAATGAATCTTCTGCTAAACCATTTTTAATTAAAGGATCGTATGCTAAAACACGTTCATTCGCATAGACACTTTCTGTTGCGCTCATTGCAACATTTTTTTCATTAATACTACTTTCATCAAAGACACCTTTGCTGGATACCTCAACATTAGGTGTTGCTGTCCAGCGATACCCATTTTCTGGTAATGGTGCAGTAAACCCATTTTTATTCGAAGTTAACGTTTCATGACGTCCGGTTACTGCAGGGTACATCAAGAATCGTTGTGGTGTAATAGGCAAAAACGTATCATCATTTCTAGCAATCATCGTTGAGCCATCAATTGTGGCCTTCTTACCAACTAAAATTGTTGTACATGCTTGTTCCATCATAAATAATTCACTCCTTCTCATTATTAAATACCCTTATAGTGTACAACTTTTATCTTCATATAAACATGCTATTTTTATATACTTTAAGAAACAGTTAAATCTAGTTTACAACTCTAGATGTAAATGCTAATATAAAGATATTACGTTAAGGGGGGTTATCATTTGAGCCAAAAAGTTCCATCATCTTTTTTAAATTGGCTAGATAGCTTAAAGAAAATTACATTACCTGATTGGCAAGATTTCCCGGAATTAGACCTTTATATGGATCAATCCGTGAAACTTGTTAATCAATACTTAGAGCCATTACACTTAATGCCTGTAACACCTACAATGGTCAATAATTACGTAAAAAAAGAAGTTATGTTTAAACCCATCAAAAAAAGATATCGCAAGGAACATTTAGCAGCAATCATTGTTATTACTGTTTTAAAATCTGCTTTTCCGTTAGATGTTATCAAGAATGGTATCGACCAAATTTTAGTCGATAACTCATCTGAAGATGCTTACATGAACTTCGCTTTAATTTTTAACGAACAACTTAAATCTTTAACCTTTGATACCAACTTAAAGCCCGTCACGACTGAAACAACAATCATTGAATTAGAACAACGAACGGCTGCAAGTGCCGTGATTAATCATATTATCAGTGAAAAATTAGTTATATTAATGAAGGAGGCCAATTAAATGATGAGTAAAGAAAAAATAGCAGTATTAGTAGATTCAGGTTCGGATATTCCTAAAGAATTTATGGAACAGGAACATATTTATATGGTCCCTATTTTAATTACATTCAGTGATGCAACTTACTTAGATCGTATCTCTATCTCACCTGCGGAAGTTTATGAACGTATGGAGACTGAGATTCCAACAACCGCAACGCCTTCAGGTGGCTCAATTAACGACGTTTTTGACCAAATTAAAGCCGATGGCTATACACATGTTATTGCAACAACGATCTCAAGCGGTTTGTCTGGTACTTATAATTCAATTAAAACATTCGCCAAATTATCATCATTAACTGTTGAAGTCATCGATACAAAAAATGTTGGTATTGGTGGTGGATTAGCTGGTATTTTAGCATCAAACTTAATTAAAGAAGGCAATTATTTTGACGAAATTGTCACAAAGGTTCAACTAGCGGTTGATAGAAGTAGTGTCTTTTTCTATTTACCAACCCTACACTATCTTCAAGTTGGTGGCCGTATTGGACGTGTCTCTGGTCTTATGGGGAATCTCTTAAACATCAAACCAATTATTTCATGTGATGAAAATGGTATTTATTATCCTATTGCAAAAGCTCGAGGCGAAAAAGCTGCACTAAAAAAATTATTATCACTCGTTGATGATAAGATTGGCGATTCTCTTCATTTCGATATAGCCGTTGCATATGGTAATAATGAGCCTTTAGCAGCAAGTATCTTCGAAACCTTAAAAACTAAGTATCCAAATGCTGAACATTTTTACTTTGGCGATGCATCACCTGCTCTTGGTGTTCATGCTGGCCCTGGTGTTATCGGTATTGGTGTTGAAATTTTAGACTAAAAATAAAGAAGCAAACCGATAAATACGGTTTGCTTCTTTATTTTTAGTCTAATTAGTTGCATACTTATTTTCAATTTGTTTAAGCATTTTTTTGAAATTTCTCTTCTTAAAGAAACTCATAAGAATACTCATGAAGGCATCATTCATTTGTTGCATCTTGCCTTTAGAAGTCATGACTTCTTTATAACTTAACAAACAACGTTTATCATCAATTACCTTAATATCGTAACTTACATCAAATTTATTACGATTGTTATCCGTTTGAAAATGATAACTTTCGTTTTCAACTATTTTTGTTACTTTTAAAGCAGCTGATTGTGTTTTTGAAAACTTTTTCGTGAACGCAAAACCCTCTAATTGATTTTTTGTTAATTTCTGACCTGTCTGATCTTTAATATCATATAGTACGGACTCCATAATTTGATCAAATAGATAATCTGCAGGCATTTTTAATTTCATTTCCATTTCCATCAGTCATTCGCCTCCATTTTTAGTCATTAAATCCATTTTGTTCTGTCATTTTTTTAAACCAGTAACCGCTCTTCTTAATTGTGCGTTTTGCTTCATTATCTAAATCAACACTAATAAATCCGTAACGGTTCTTGTAAGCATTTAACCATGACCAATTATCCATACATGTCCACATATGGTAGCCATGAACGTTACTACCTTCTTCAAGTGCCTTATGAACCCATTTCAAATGATCTTGAACAAATTCAATTCGATAATCATCATTAATTTGCCCATCTGCATTAATAAATCTGGCTTCATCTTCAACACCCATCCCATTTTCAGAGATGAAACAATCAATATTACCATAATTATCCTTAATATTGATTAGTGCATCATAAATTCCTTTTTCATAAATTTCCCAGCCACGATAAGGATTAACTTTTTTTCCAGGCATATCGTATACTGTATAAAAATCTTCAGGCATCCAGCCATTTTCACCTTCTGGTTCGGCTTTAATTATTTTCGCCGCTGCTCGCCTTGGTTGATAATAATTAACGCCTAATAAATCGATAGTATTTTCTTTAATAACATCTAAATCACTTTGATGATAGATTGGCATTAAGTCATATTCATGCAACCACTCAACAATATCTTGAGGGAAAGTGCCTTTAATTGCGGGATCTAAAAATGAACGATTAAAGAATCCATCAACAAATTTGGCTGCTTTAACATCTGCTGGATTTGTCTCATCTTTTGGATACGTTGGCATTAAATTTAAAATAATCCCAATTGTGCCACCTAAATTGAGTGAATGATACTTTTCAACTGCTTTAGCACTTGCCAATGCTTCATGATAAGCCACCTGGACACCATGCTTTAAATTACGTTCATCAGGTAAATGCCATCCATATAAATACCCACCCTCAACTGGAACAATCGGTTCATTTTGAGTAAACCATTTTTTAACGCGATCGCCAAATAATTTAAAACAAGTTTCTGCATAGTCCGTATACAAGTCTACAACTTCACGATTTAACCAACCACCATTTTCTTGTAACACCATTGGCATATCAAAATGGTAAAGGTTCATAAAAGGTTCAATTCCAGCGGCAATTAAATCATCTATTAAATGGTTATAAAAGGTAACAGCTTCAGGATTAACCTCTCCAGTGAATGGATTTGGAATCAAACGTGACCACTGAATTGAAGTCCGATATGAATTATGACCTGTTTGTTTCATCAAAGAGATATCTTCTTGGTATTTTTGATAAACCCTTGATGTATTTTCGGGTCCAACCTGATTAAAGAACTTTTCAGGGCTTGCTTGATACCAAGCATCCCAAATATTATCAGCTTTTCCATCTCCTGAAACACGACCTTCAGATTGTGGTCCACTCGCAGCTGACCCCCACCAGAAATCTTTTGGAAATTCATATTTAACCATAGTAAACTCCTTTATTTAACACAAAATCTCTTTACAGAATAACGTAAAGAGATTCGCTTTTATTTTATTTTTTTGCTGCTTCAGCTTCTGCTTCAGCTTTTTCAATTTGTTTTGTTGCTAAGATAACGAATGGTGCGTAAATTAACGCTGAGATAACCACATTAACTGCGGCTAAAACCCCACCAGCTAAACTCTTAGTTGCCAAAATCCCGCCAATTACTGGTGGTGTAACCCATGGGGGCATTACCGTTGCTGCTGGCACAATTCCAGTGGCGGTTGCAATATACGCAACAGTCACAAGTACCATTGGTGTCAAAATAAATGGTACGAACATAATTGGATTCAACACAATTGGAAGTCCAAACATCATTGGTTCATTGATATTGAAAATACCAGGAGCTGCTGATAGTGATCCAATCATTTTGTAAGGTTTATTTTTACGACCAACAATGAAGATGGCAATAATCAAACCAATAGTTGCACCAGTTCCACCTAAGTTAACAAATGAATCGAAGAAAGGTTTGTTAACGATAAAAGGAATTGTTTTACCTTCACTAAGTGCTTTAACGTTAGCTGCAATAGCAGGTGCGTTAATTGTTTGCATTAATGGATCAATCATATTAGCTCCATGTAAACCAAAGAACCATAAGAATGGTGCAATAAATGCTAATAATAATGCTGATGGATATGAATTTGCCAAGCCCATAAATGGTTCTTGAACAAGTTTGTAGAATGATGCAATAATATCAGTTACGCCGAATCCTTGGAATAATGTATTGATAAAGGCAAAGATTGTAACAACAATCATTGCTGGAAATAATGAAGCGAATGCTTTTGCAACAGCAGGTGGAACACCATCAGGCATGTTAACGATTAAATGTTTGTTACCACTTAAACGTTGGAATAATTCTGCTGAAACCAAACCGACAACAAGTGCAACGAATAATCCTACTGAAGACATCCCAGCTAATTGCAAACCACCTAAAGCGAAGAATGAAGCAACTGATACTGTACCAGCAGCCATACCATCTTTACCATATGATTTTGCAACGTTATGAGCTACTAAGAATGCAACGAATAATGACATAATACCAAAACTAGCATTCCAAACGCCTGCTCCTACACCCTTCCAGATTGGAACATCGTTAACTATTTTAGGAAATAGTCCGTCCATAAAATTTGAAAAACCTGGAATTGGTAAGTTATTAATTAATGTTCCCAGAGCACCTAAAATCATAAGTGGCATAATAACAACGAATGCATCTCGAATTGCCACCAAATGTCTTTGTGCCCCAATTTTTGAAGCTACTGGAATAAAGTGAATATCCATCCATTTTATAAATTTGTCCATGAGTAGTTCCTCCTTAAAGTTTAGTACTTATCCTATTTTTTTGTATAGATCTACTACCTCACCAGCTAAGTCTCTAAATGTAATCGCATTCATTAAATGATCTTGTCCATGAACCATTAATAAACTAACTGGTACCGGATCCCCTGAAGCTTCTTGCGTTAACATGGCTGTTTGAGAATGATGTGCTTCAATGAGTGATTTGTCAGCATCAGCTAACTTAGCAGCTGCGGTTTCAAAATCGCCTTTTTTAGCGGCGTGAATTGCTTCCATAGAATCACTTTTAGCGTTTCCACCATTAACAATCAGCCCCATGATTGTTTGCATTTGTGCATCATTTTCGTTCATATCTGATTACCCCTTTTATTTTTTATTTAATTAAGCTTTTAGCTGTTGCAAGAACTTTTTCGCCATTCATCATGCCGTAATCTTGCATATTGATAACTTCTACCGGAATATTTTTGTCAGCAACCTTTTTTTCAAATTCATCTTTCATAAAACGAACTTGTGGGCCTAACATTAAAATATCAACTGGTTTTGATTCAAGCATTGAATCTGCCTCTGAAGCACCAACTGCAAAGATTTCTGAATCATAGTTCTCTGCTTCTGCAGCCTTTTGCATTTTTGACACCAATAAACTTGTACTCATACCCGCTGAACAAACTAACATAATCGTTTTCATAATTTGCCACTCCTTTTTCTATTTATACTCTTATATACGCAAGTTCCATGCCAAAAATAAAGACCATCGAAAAGGCTTTAAGAAAGCGCTTTCGATGGTCTTTTATTTTATTTGCACACTACTAGTCACTATTACACACTGACTTTATTCAACGTATTACCCATAAAAATTTGGACAATATAGGCAACTTCATCATCTGAAATCTTAATATTATACATTTTTTCAACAATAATCAGGGCCGTTTTAACTATTTCCATCTGTAAATGATTCTCAGCTGAAAATTCTTGGACATTCTTAAACGGTTTAATTGATTGATTTTTCAATCTTGAATCTACTAGAAATGCTAGATGCATCATGATCCCTACGATAATCTCTGGATCAAGAACAATCTGTAAATCTGATTAAATTTTAATAATCATGGTTTGAATAGTATGAATTAAATCTGGGACAGAATTAACTGAATTAATACTACCTTCCAATGCATTAATTGTTTCTCGCGTTAAGTCGTTATCAGACAACATCCGCTGCAAAACTTGTAAGGTTTCATCATTAAAGATATCTAAAGCAGAAAAGAATGGCACTCTTTGGTAAGAAACCTCGACGGTACCAACAATTGCCTTCACATCATAATCGCGCATTAATGTATTAATGTGCTTTTTAAATGCATCTTTTTCTAAATATTGCATCCGAATTACTTTAACTTCGTCTTCGTTTACAATTGGCATAATACGATCATATAATCTTGCGGCGACACCTTCGCCGGTAAAACAAGCTACGATAACTGCTTTTTTCCTAGGATGCATATGGAAAAACTGCTCTTTTACAGACGATTCAAAAATATGTTGTGCATTTGCGTAAATATCTTCTAGTTCACGACCGGCAATCGCAATTCTTAATGATTCAAGCACAACTAACGTACTCGTCATTGAAACAGCTCGAATATTAATCCCTGTTTCTTCACCTAACATTGATGCAAAACTAGTTAAAGAGCCCATGTCAGTTAAAAGTAATAACCCTTTTTTCAATTGTTCCTGACTATCCAGTACATAATCTCGTACTTGATCATAAATTTCCGAAACATTTACATCAAGTGGCATATTAATTGCTTTTCCCTTTGTTGTACCAAGTAATTCTTGTGCTGTCTGTAACATAGAAGAAGCCGTTGATGCCCCGTGCATTAGCACGATGATACCGACTTTAATTTCATTTTGTTGTTTCTTAACACTTAAATCAGAGCTCAAAAACATTGTAATAAATCCAATTTCATCTAATGGAATTTCAATATCAAATTCATGTTCAATTTTATCTGCCATTTCCAGTGCAACACGAAAGGCTTTTGGATTTTTTTGTCGTAAATTATTTAAATCAGGATGAATAATTGCGACATTTTTCCTGATTCTTTCAATAGCACTAACAAGGTGTAATCCAAATGCAAATCGTGCATTTTCATTATATTTTTGCCCTAATTTATTCTGGGCTAAGTCATAAACTTCATTGGTAACCGTCCAAATATCATCTGGTAGTAACTCTTTTCGAACGCCTTCACCCGATAATTGTTCAATGTAATCTTTAAAATAACCTTTATCATCTGAATCGATTAACGTTTTAAGATTTAGTGATTTAAAATTCTGTTTATCAGTTTCACTCACTTTTTTATCAATTGTTTCATAAACCGTTGGTTTTTGATCGTTTTTTTCTACCGTTTCGCTATTTTTAAAAGTCACAACTTTTGTATTTTTTTCATTTGTTCGTTTCGCTAAACGTTCCATTAAGACATCAATTTTTTTATATTTGGATTTACCTTCCAAACGTCCTTTTTGAACATTCAATGGTAAGTCTTTTAATCTGATATATAACGAAGCCGTTTCATGCGTTCTAAAATACAAGAAGGCCTTTGCACAAACAACTTTAATATCCCTCTGAATTTGACCAATATTTGCTTCAGGCTCGTATAACATTAATGCAAGCATCGCATCTCGCTCAACAATAATATCTTGGCTCAATCTACCGACTTCTTGTTCAAAAAAATTCATGACTATCCCATAACGTTCATCAATTGTTCGTTTTGAGATAGGCGGTAATGTAATTGCCATTGGAATACGTCGATTAAATGTGCTCAAAAAATTTTCTGACGTTTCAGTCGTTGCCCCAATAATCTGTACACTCGCTTCTTTAGTAATTGAAGACTCTCCTAAAGGCCGATAAAACCCCTTATCAATAAAGGTAAAGAGCATTTCTTGTCCCTCAGGAGGTAATCGATGAATTTCATCTAAGAATAAAATACCACCGTTAGCTTTATCCATTAATCCTTTTTTATCTTGATCAGCACCTGTGTAGGCCCCTTTTTTAACACCAAATATATGCGCAAAAAGTAACTGTGGATTATTCGCATAATCCGCACAATTAAACCGGATAAAAGGCGCATCAGCCTTCACCATTTCTGATTCTAATGCAAACTGATACATACATTCAGCAAACAAAGATTTACCCGTTCCCGTTTCACCAAAAATAATTGTGTGTAGTCCTCTTGGTGGATATAAAATGGCTGCTTCGGCTTGTTGGATCATAACCTTTAATGAATCATTAGACCCGATTAACTTTTTGAAACTCATCTCTTTAACACTTTTATCATTAATTTCTTTTTGACGTGTTTCTTTTTCTTCAAGTGATGCCCACTGATAGAGAACAGGGCGCCCATCACTTTTTGTAACGTCACCATTTTTATATAAATCATTCAAATAACGACTCACATTTGCGCGATTGCAATTAAGCTCGTCTGCAATCTGTGTCGCATCCATCGCTATTTCCTTATTTTTTAAAAGATTATAAATATCATTTTTTCGATCTCCCAAGTTATCACTACTCCCTTACACGCTAAAAGAAAACGCTTACCACTAGTATACCGCAATCTTTTTTACATTTACACACTAATATTTGCTGGCTTACTTTTCTCCTTTTACACAGAAAATCATAACCTAAATAAAAAATCTTACTTTTCAGTAAGATTTTTTATTTACTCTGTAAATATTTTTTTAATTCTACAACACGACTAGCAAGTTCTTTTCCCATATCAGTTTCAGCAATTGTTTGTCTTTTAACTTCACTATCAATAATTCGTTTCACTGAAATAATATCTGTCCCATTTTCAATTGAATCCCACTTAGACGTAAAGGGTTGGTGAGCAACTAATTGTAAGCCATATGAATTAGAGAGCAGCGTATATCCACCAATTCCAGTAGTTGATTGGTAAGCTTTTGAGAAACCACCATCAATCACAATCATCTTTTTATTGGCCATAACCGGCTTGTGCCCACGCTTAACTGGTGTATGCCCATTAATTATTTTACCGTTATCTGGATTAAGCCCGAATTCTTCTAATATATGACGACAAAATGCTTCATCATGTCGTAATTTGTAATACGCATTTGGTATCTCAACTTGAACTTCTTCATCATTAATAAAGTAACGTTCAAAAGTTTTCATCGCATGTTTCCCAAATAAAGGCGATTTGGGTCCTTGCCATAAATACCAAAGTAAATCAGTTTCAAGGTCAGTAGATTTTTTAGGTTTAGCATAGCTTTTACGTAAATTATCTTCAAAAAAAGCTAATAATTCTGGTCCTGCATATGCTTTCCCTTTTAGCTCAAAGCCCTCCAATTTACCTTCTTGTGTAACTGGAATACAGCCGTGAACTAACAAGTTCCCATTATATCGTTTAAACATACTACCACGTGCCATCATAAAATCTAGATGTTCTCGTAATTTAGTCGCATGGATAAATGATTCTACTAATTTATCCATTATTTCTGACTCATCATCTGTTAATTTATACGGATCTGCCCAATCAACTGTTTGAAAACAAGTATCTTGTAGTGAATAATGTTTCCCATCGATTTCTATTTTTGACCCTTTGTTCCAAATCTTTTCTAAAATCGCACGATTTGCCATATCAAAATCAGGACGTCTTTTAATAATCTGTCCTTCTAATTTAAATTGAATAATAGCGATTGCCTGGTGTATTTTGGTCATTAAAAGTCGTTCGTCTTCTTTGATTTTTTCTTGTGCTGAATTAACTTTCGGTGAAAATGCTGGATTATCTTGATACGTTTTATCGGCAAATGTTGCTAAATGGCGTAAATTAATCCCATATGCATCTTCAACAATAGCTAAATTATTATATCTAGCACAAATTCGCAATAAATTAGCGATACATAAAGGCGAGCCAGCAGCACCACCTAACCATAAAATATCATGATTTCCCCATTGAATGTCAACTGAATGATAATCAAGAAGTGTCTTCATAATTTTATCTGGCGCAGGACCACGATCAAAAATATCCCCAATTACGTGTAAATGGTCAACGATTAACCTTTGAATCGTATACGCTGTAGCCGTTAAAAATGCTTCTGCTTGATTTAATTTAATTAAATTTTCTATTATACGATTATAATAATCTTTTTGATCAAGTTCATTGGAATTACTATATAATAATTCCTCTGTTATATACATAAAATCAGGTGATAGTGCCTTTCGTACCTTCGAACGGGAATATTTTGTTGCTGTCTTTTGTAACAACTCTATCATTCTGGCAATGGTATCTAAATACCACTGCTCCAATTCAGGTTGTGAAGTGAATTGTTGTTTTTTAGCAATTAGTTTTTCTTCTGGATAATAAATTAAGATTGCAAAGTCCTGTATACTCTCTTCAGTCAAACGGCCTTCAAAAATTTCTTGAATTTTTTGTTTAACATTTCCTGAACCATTTCTTAAAACATGTTGAAATGCGTTATATTCACCGTGAACATCACTAACAAAATGCTCCGTTCCTTTGGGTAGATTAAGAATGGCCTCTAAATTAATAATTTCAGTGACAATACTTTGTTTAGTCGGAAATCTTTTTTCCAATAACGTTAAATAATAGGGATTCATTTAAATGGCCTCCTTCATTTTATGATGCGCTTACAGTCACTATACCATGCCGGTTTGCCAATACCAATTACAACTTATTAAATGAGTCATATTATTATATATAAGCTTTTTTATAAACCAGCTACCTATACCAAAAAAGCAGACCAAAAGTTTTGGCCTGCTTCATTTATTCTTATTTAGTTTGAACAATTGCCGAAACTTCATTGGCTTTAACTGTCTCATTCAAATGATCAAACGTTATATTAGACACTTTATCCATATTCGTTAAAACGACCATCATCGTTGTTTCCTTACCAGCAGCTTTAATTGCGTTTAAATCAACTCGCGCAACTAAGTCACCTGGTTTAAGAGTTTCGCCTTCAGAAATAGTCACTTCAAAAGGTTTACCTTCTAATTGAACGGTATCAATTCCCATGTGTAATAGGACTTCTAATCCCGTTTCAGTCGTGATACTAATTGCATGTTTCGTTGGAAAGATACTTGCTACTTTACCAGCAACCGGTGTATAAATTTCGCCATTAGCTGGTTCGACTGCATAACCATCACCCAACATTTTTTCAGCAAAGGTAGCATCTTTAACATCCGAAATAGACATTAATTCGCCCTCTGCAACCGTATAAAACGTTTCACTACCAATAACCGTTGAATCATTATGATTAGCTGTAGCGCTTGATTTATCCGTCTCAGCCTGTAACTTTTCATTACTTAATGAAATAGAATCAGCCTTTGACTCATATAACTTACCAAGCTCGTCAGCAACAAATTGAACTTCAGTTCCAATAACGACTTGAATATTTGTTTTATCGATAACTTTAAACCCAGCAGCACCTGATGCTTTAAGTGCATCTTCATTAATATGGCTTGTATCTTTAACTTGTAGACGAAGACGGGTTGTACAATTATCAACGACTGTTAAATTATCTTTACCACCAATAGCAGCGTAAACAATTTGAGCTTGTCGTGCATATTTGTCATCCCCTAATTCAGGCGATAGTTGAATATCTTCAGTAATTGGTTCGCGACCTGGTGTCATTAAGTTAAATTTCTTAATGGCAAAATTGAATAGTGTGTAATAAATAATTGCCATCACAACACCTTGTACCAACAGCATTAGTGGCATATTAGCCATTGGTACACGTATACTCAAGACGTAATCAACTAAGCCCGCACTAAATGTAAATCCAGCTGTCCAGTGCATAAATGCGGCAAAAGCTAAAGATAACCCGGTTAATGCCGCATGAATGACGTATAAAGGCCATGCAACGAACATAAATGAAAATTCTAAAGGTTCACTCACGCCTGTGAAAAATGATGCAAATGCACCAGCTAGCATCAATGAGCCAACTTCTTTTTTACGTTCAGGTAAAGCATTTCGATAAATGGCATACGCACCAGCTGGTAGCCCAAACATCATGATTGGGAAAAATCCTGCCATGTACATACCTGTAGTTCCTTTAATTCCTGTATTACTCCAAAAGTTCCCGATATCATTAATTTTAGCAACGTCGAACCAAAATACTGAATTCAACGCTTGATGTAATCCGGTTGGAATTAAAAGCCGGTTGAAGAATCCGTATAAACCAGCTCCAACCCATCCAAGTCCAACCATAAACTTACCAAATGCAACTAACCAAGCATAAACAACTGGCCATGCAAATAATAAAGCTAAGGTAACAAAAATCATTACCAATGCTGACATAATGGGTACTAATCGTTTCCCACTAAAGAATGAAATAGCCATTGGTAACTTCACACTATGGAAACGATTATACATTGCTGCCGCAATTAATCCGGCAATAATCCCAATAAACACATTACTACTGATAGAACTAAATGCAGGATCAACATCTGTTACTTTTACTCCTAATAAAGCCGCAACCGAAGTCGGTTCCAACATTTTAACTGGAATTTCAAATGCAACAACACCAGCTAACGCAGCTGCGCCATCCTTGTTAGTCGACATTCCTAAAGCTAAACCAGCAGCAAATAATAATGCTAGATTACCTAGAATTGCGTTTCCGCCGGCCTGCATAAATGCCGCCGCAAACCAATCTTGTGGCAACCAAGTTCCAATTCCAACCAGTAATGCTGCTGCCGGTAGTACTGCGATAGGCAACATTAACGAACGTCCCATTCTCTGTAAATAACTTTTCATTTTTTATCCCCTTTTTTTCTTATAAAAACTATCATACAGGTTAGACCAAAAAAATTCAAATCAAATACAAATCAAGTGAAAAACGTGTATACAAGGCTTTAGAAAATAAATTAAACATCTATACCAATTTTATTTTTTAGACAAAAAAAAAGTTGCTTAATTATATTAAGCAACCAACTTTTTAGAAAACAAGCGTCCCCACACTAAATTTTCTCTTCGATATTCTGTGTCCTAATCAATAAACTCTTTGAATCATTTATTTACAAGACTTATTATGCCATGTAATTCCCCATAAAAAATATTAATATTTGAGGGTTAACTCGCAAATTTTGACATTTACAGCTTATTTACTGATATGACGGTCTTTTGTCCTTCTCGTAAGGGCAACTTCATTTAAAGTATTTAACGCTTTATTGTATTCAGGATTAAAATAAAAATCCATTGATGATAATTTAGCCATCGTCATTTGCATATTAATAGCTACTGACATGATATTAATCATATCTAAAATATCATGTTTCGAATAAATTTGTGCACCAACAATGACTTCAGTATCTTTCCTGTACACAACTTTTATAAGTATTTTGGAACCATTTTTAACGTAATCATATTGAATCTTATTTTCAATTGTATTGGATAGAACATCCAATCCGATATATGGTGCGTTTTCTTCAGTGACACCTGTCGTTGCTAAATAATGACCGAATAAGTTCATCCCCGCTGTTCCTTGCGTCGTTTCAACTTTAACAGGACTAAATAGACCCGTACAGTTATACGCCGCCACAATTGCACCTTTAATAGCGTTATTAACAAGAGGTTGATACTCTCGACGTTGGCTGACAGTTTGTTTAAATCCGGCATTATCACCTGCTGCATAGATGTCTTTATCACTTGTCTGCATGTAATCATTGATTTTAATGGTATTATTTTGATTAAGTTCAACAGCGTCTCTCAAAAAATCATTGTTAGGTTTTAATCCAACCGAAAAAACGACTAAATCACAGGCGATTTCTTGGTCAGTTGTCGAAACGCTAACTATTTTGTTATTCTCATCCACATTAATAGCATGAACATCATTTTTTAATACAATCTTTATCCCTTTTTCTCTTAAATCATCAATTATCCGATTACCAATTTCTTGATCTACGTACCGTGTCAAAACACCTCCCATAGCTTCAACTACTGTAACATCAACTTTTTCGCCTTTACGTCCCTCATAAATTGAGCTAGCTAATGCAAGCCCCACTAATCCTGCACCAACAATTAAAATACGCCTATTAGTTGGGCACAACTGTTCCATAGCCTTTTTTGATTCTTCTAAATTTTTATAAAAAACAACATTTTCATTATCTATCCCTTTAATATGTGGTTTAACAACCTTAGACCCATTAGCTAAAATTAATTTGTCATAGTTGCTGTAACTGTATTGTTTATCTGCATTAACAAAGTATAAACGTTTATCCTCCGTACTAACGTGCAACACTTCAGTACCAAGCATCAATTTAATACCTTCAGACTCTAACGCAGCAGGTGTCGCATAACTCGCTTCTTCTAAGTTATCAATAACCCCATCAAATAACAAATTAATTCCAGATGAGATATAGCTAACGCTATCTTTCATTTCCATAATAATTACTTCGGCATTTGGATCTGATTTTGAAATTGTTCTAGCGGCAGCTATCCCTGCGTGCGTTCCGCCGATAATGACATACTTCATTATTTTTCCTCCAAGCTTTGCGTGTTAATTTTTCTAACCTTATCAATTTCTAAAATTTCATTTACGACATCAGTAATAACTTGATCTGAACTAACACCAATTTCTGACATCACATATAATGGTGAATTAAATTGATCTTGGTTAACACCCATCCTATTTGTCACAATTAAATCATATTCTTTACCTTCTTGATAAATTTCTACTTGAGCGTTTAAAACGCTGCTTAAAACACGTTCCATAATGATTACGGTTAGTTTTTCCATAATTGGATCACGATTAATTAATAAGCCAATTTTTAAAACGTCATCAAACTCGAAGTTTAAAATATTCAAGATATATAAATACTGATTTTGTAGATAATATAAATCATCTGGCGAATTTAAGCCATCGAACTGTGTAACAGATTGATACGCCGTCAATAATTTTTGAATGATCTGCGAAAAGTCTTCTCGTTCTAATGATTTACGATTAAATTCCATAATTGTTCGATTATAACTAAAACTTTCACCTTTAAATATGGCTAATTTGCTGTATGAATTAAATAAATTATAAGAAATTTTTGAATCCCGTTTGAAGTAAGTATATTTCTCAATATCACTCCAAAAAAGACTAATTGCACTATTGATGGGTGTTTTTTTATCAATATCGTCATCTTTAATTTGAACATATAATTCAGAATCGTTTTTAATTAAATCAAATCCAATTAAAAAGTAATAGAACCCAACAGCATCTTCTTCAGAAAAGGAAAGTGAATATTTTTTTAAAAATCTAAAAAGACTTAATTTAACTTTACTGTATGCGAGATTATTTTTGATTAATTCACGAGAAATAGGCGTTAATGTCTGAACATGTTGCTCTTTATATGAATTAATTCGAATATAAATTTTAAGCCATAGAAAAACTCTAAGTTTCTCGTCGTCTTTCCATCCTAAGTCATATTGTTCATCTAAAACATTAACGTAATCGTTAATCGTCTCATTTCTAGATAAGAGTTCTTCGCGATCAGTGAATGGAACCACCCTAATGAAAAAAAGGTAATAAAAATAATTCAGTTGAATTTTAGTCCCAACTAATCGTCGATTTTTAATTTTTAGATCAAATCCTGCTAACGTTTCATTTAATTCTTTAATTCACCTTGTTATTGACGACCCACTGATATGTAATTCGTTCTCAAGATCAATTAAATTCAATGTTTCATTCGCATACAAATACATTATTATTTTGTATTTATACGATTCTCTTAAAAAATCAGTACTAATATTCGATAAATTTGTCGTACCATCTACTTCAAATTCAACGTTATTAGCGCTCACTTCAAAATGAACATGACCTGAAGCGGTAGCTTCCTCAAGCGTTATTTCAATATTTTTTAGGTACATTCGTAAAGAATTACCAGATATTTGGAGTAATTCCATTAATTTTTTCTTACTTAAATAACCACCATGTGTTTGTAATAGTTCTAGTATTTGGTTAAAAGTTCTTTCCTGCCCATCTAAAAAATCTTCCATATACATAAAAAAATCCCCAGCTTCACTTGACCACTTACCCAATACGATTAAAAAGGCCAATTTAATTTAATTCTATTAATATGTTACCGCGAAAAGTGATAAATTGGTATTAATAATTTTATTTTTAATTTTATTTAATTTACCCCTTGCATTTTCGGTATATACTTGTTATATTAAATGAGTAACCTAATCAATAAAACTTATTCAGTACCTCCCCCAAGGACTGAATACCAAAATCAATCCCCCAATTGATTTTGACTGTTTTACCCTTTTCGACACTGTAACTTATGTTACGATGTCGTTTTTTTTTGCCTAAAAATAAGTATTTACTCTTTCAAAACCTAACTTTATCAATGCTTATACGCTAAATATACCTAACTTCTTTATTCTCTTTTATTTAACATAATTTCGTCACACTTTCTTCATAATTACTTGTTATTATATAAACATACCTTAATTAAATAACTTTTAACTTTAATTTGTTCTCCCAAACAAATTAAAATGATAATTAATTTCTTCCCGAATATTAATTATCCCTACTCCTTTTAATCCATTACCTCTCCCAGGTAGTGGATTTTTTTTATTGGCCTTGCATAATTTCAATGATTGCTTGATAGTCTGAACCTGGCGTCACTATATGAACACCATTAAAAAGGTTTGATAACGATTCAATTAAATTTTGCGAAGCTGCAATACCGACCTTACGTTCATCATTTTGCAACGCCGCTTGTTTCAATTCTGCCATAAACTTATTTGGTAGTTCAATACCCTGAACGTTATCTTGAATAAATTGAGCACGCTCAAATGAAAGTATCGGCATTACACTGATAAAAATAGGTATAGCCACTTCATTAATGGTGATCCAATCTTTTAATCGCTGAACATTTGTCATATCAAATACCGGTTGCGTGATAATATAATCTACTCCTGAATGAATTTTTCGATTAATATCTTCAAATTCAAAATCTAAATTTATCGCATTAATATTAAATGCCCCACCAACTTTAAATTGTGATTTACTATTTAATTCACGATTAGATGGCGATATTCCTTGATTCATTTTTTTAATTGTTGTAATTAATTGTTGCGATGTTAAATCATAGACATTTGTGGCACCTTGTATTTTTGTAGGATTCCCTTTAATAATCATTAAATTATTTAAACCAACAGCACTTAATCCCATTAATTTAGATTCTAATCCGACTAAGTTGTAATCCCGTGTTGTTAAATGTAGGATTACTGGAATCTGTTTTTCACTAAGTTTATATCCCAATAATATATTTGAAACGCGGGGCATCCCTAAAGGATTATCCGTAATTGATAATGCGTCAATATCTAATTTCATTAGTGCGCTAGCACCTTTAAAAAAATTATCCAGATTAAGCGTGCTTGGCGTATTCCACTCAACTAAAACCGTTTTGGTCATTTTCACTTTCTCTATAAAATTCAAAATACCTTCCTCCAAATCAAATTTCATATCACCTTACAATGTTAATTGTAAACTAACAAAACTGTCACATGCCTATGTTTTAATAAATAAAGCCGTATACTATAAATATACACACAAGATACTTTGTGTGTAACTTAATTCTACTATAAAAAAATACGATTATATTTTAGTTTAATTTTTCATCTAGATCTAACCTACTCCCCCCAGAGTCTCGAATAGATTAGTATTTTCTCACCACTACTTTTAAAAGTAGTGGTGTTTTTTTTACATTTATAGTTTTTCTTTTTAACGTCATATTTTCTTCACATTTACTTGTTAGAATAACTTCATACCTTAATTAATAACTTTTAATTTTAATTTATTTCCCCGAATAAATTAAATAAGATGATCAACTTTCCCCGAAGTTAATCACCCTTACCCTTTTCCGACATTGCCTCCCCTTGTAATGTCGGTTTTTTATTTGCGTTCTATTTCTAGTAGTTGCTTTTTCATATTAATCCCACCGCGATAACCCCCTAAGCTGCCATCTTTTCTTAAAATACGATGACAAGGTATTACAATTAATATAGGATTACGACCAACTGCACTAGCAACAGCGCGAATTGCTTTAGGATAATCAACTTCTAAAGCTAACTCAGAATACGTTCTCGTTTCACCGTATGGAATAAGTTGAAGTTGTCCCCAAATTTCTTTTTGCAGCATCGTCCCACTCAAATTAAAATCAACGGGGATCGTAAATTTTTGAATTTCATGGTCAAAATAGGCTTGTAGTTCTTCAATTATACTTTTAAAAATCTTGTCATTCTCTTCGAATTTAGTTCTTGGATAAAATATTTCAATTTCACTTCTTAACCCATTAGGCGACCCAACAAAACTCAATCCTTTATCAGTCATCCCTAGCCAAAAATAATCCGTGCCATTAAACCAATTCATTAAGTACATGTCAAAATCTCCTATTCAATCCCAGACAAATTTGCGCCATGAACTTCTGCGATATTATATACGATGATAAATGCATTTGGATCAATCGTATGCACCTTATTTAACATTTGTTGATAATTTTGATTTTCAACAATAATCATCAACATTTCTTTGCTTTCACCTGAATAACCACCTTTAGCATCAAAGATTGTTAGACCTCTATCTATAGTTGTATTAATATCTTCTTTTAATTTTTTTAATCCCTCTTCTGTACTCATCACATATAAAACTTTTTTACGGTCCAATCCCGTTTCAATATAATTCATAATTAAATACGTGATTATTAAAGAAAAAATCGCTAAAATAAATGCTTCAGAACCCGAGACAAATATATTGAAAAAACACACAATACCATCAATTATTAATAGACTGGTTGCAGGTTTAATATTGAAATATTTTTTGATTATTAGTGGTGGAACCGTTGTTCCACCACTGGATGCATCAATTCGATAGAGAATTGATATTCCCACCGCAAAAACTGCGCCACCGACAATAACAGCTAATAATCTATCCTCGACAATATTTATTTGAGGCGTAATCGCTAAAAATAACGGTAATACAAAACTACCAATCATAATTTTTTTAGTCGTTGAACGCTCTAACATAAAATAAGCCAAGATCAATAGCGCCATGTTAATGCTCAATAATACAATCGAAACGTTCCAATTAAAAGCTGTTTCTAAAAGGATTGCAATACCAGTTGCACCACCAACCGCAACTTCTTGTGGTGCGTAGAAAAAATTAATACTTATTGCAATCATTTCTAACCCAATTAACATTAATAAAAATTGAATAACTTGTGGTTTCATCCTATTTATCATAAAGGCCCTCTTTCTGTTCTAAATTTGTAACCCCTTACTATTTAGCATACCGAATTTTATATCATAAAACAAATTTTCGATTTATGGCACAAAAAAAGCATCTCTAAACAGAGATGCTTTTACTACTTTATTCGAAACTTTCAGTTGTCATTGAAGCTTTGTATAAATCAATAACATCATTTACTGACATATCAACATAAACAGCACTATCTAATTTTCCAACTCTAACAGCTGATTCAGCCATTACTTTAAAGTTTGTTTCTTCATTGATGTCAACACCGGGTAACGTTGTTGGTACACCTAACGATTTAACCCAGTCATAAACTGATTGAATAGCTTTATCAGCAACGACTTGGTCATCATCATCTTGAATATGCCAAACATTGCGACCAAATTTAGCAAACTTAGAAACCGTATCCGCAGATAAAACGAATTTCATCCAACGAGGTGTTATAATACCTAGCCCAACACCATGAGTAATATCGTAGTACGCTGATAACTCATGTTCAATAGAATGGGATGTCCAGCCATCTTGATAACCTAATCGCATAATACCATTTAATGCCATTGTTGATGACCACATTAAATTAGCACGAGCATCATAGTTATCAGGTTCCGCAACTGCAATTGGTGCCCATTTAATAACTGTTCGCATGATACCTTCAATCATACCGTCAGAAACATCATTATTTTTTTCTTTATCAAAGTATTGCTCTGTCAAATGAGAGAAAATATCAATTGAACCAGCAGCAGTCTGCCATTTTGAAACACTCATTGTTAATGCTGGATCCAAGAATGAAACAGCTGGTGTTTTGGGACCAAAACTACCTATTTTTTCATTTGTTTCTGGATTTGAGATAACTGATCCAGCATTCATTTCAGTACCAGTAGCTGCTAACGTTAAAATATCGACAAAAGGTAATTGATCAATTTTGAAACGTTTTGAGGGGTCTAATGATAAATCCCAAGGATCTCCTTCATAAAATGCTGCTGAAGCAATCATTTTTGAAGCATCAACAACAGAACCACCACCGACAGCTAAAATAACATCAATTTTATTTTCTTTAGCTAACTTTTGACCTTCACGAACTGAACCCACTTTAGGGTTTGGTTCGATTCCTGCTAATTCAACAACATTTAAATCACTCAAAATTTTCTTTACTTTGTCATATAAACCTGAACGTTTAATTGATCCACCACCATATGTTAATAATACATTGGGACCAAATTGTGCAACCGCATCATGTAATTCTGTTTCGATACGATCTGAACCAAATCGAATATCAGTTGTATTTTTAAATTGAAAATCTTTCATAAATATAATCTCCTTTGTATTTTGAAGTTATAGTCAAAGTTATTTCAAATGAACAACTACATTATAACCCCTTTAGGCGATGTCATTCCAATACAAGCCTTTACTAAAAGAAGATTCACCATTTTACTGGTGAATCTTCTATAAATATAAACGATTATTGTGTGACTCTTTTAGCTTCATCTTTTGCATGAATCATGCTTAAAATTTTTCTTGAAATTGGTCCAACAATAATTAGTTGTAACGGTACCGCAACAATAATATTGTGTCCAACAGTAGAAAGATAAGCAGACCAGAAATGAGCAGGCATACCACCTTCAATAAGTAACCCATAAAGTGACATAAAAGCGACCATTCCACAAATCATCATTCCTGAGATTGCGAGAATCATTTGCCACATTTTATCATGATTAAGAGGTAACTTATCAGCAATTGCCATCGCAATTTTACCGACAACTAAAACATCTAAGATAAAAGCAACAATAAAACCAGGAATGAATCCAAGTAATAACGTCACAAGACCTAGTTTTCCGACTAATAATAAATTGTATGCACTCATAACGAAAACCATCATCGAGCACATTAATGTTGTAAAAATAATTCCTTCTTTTGCATTTGTTGGCATATATCATTCTCCTTAATAACTTTAATAAAATATAATGTTACACAAAATAACTCACTGTCATAAGTCTTTTTTTTGAATATTAAAGCATTCTCATTGTAAGCGATTAAATCGATTGATTGTGCTACCAATTACATTACGTTATACTATATCCATAACGATTAAGGGGAGATTTCTATGTTAATTGCACTTATATTATCTTGGATTGTTGCACTTGAACACTTATTTATTATGATTCTTGAACTATTTTTCTCAACTAGTTCAATCGCTCAAAAAGCCTTTGAATTAAGACCAGAATTTTTAAATCAGAAAGAATCAAAAGTATTAATGGCTAATCAAGGGCTATACAATGGTTTTATTAGTATCGGTCTAATGATTGTACTTTTCATTCTAACTGGTGCTGCGCTTAAATCAATGTTGTTGCTTTTTACAGGATTTGTTTTTATTGCTGCTGTTTTTGGTAGTTTAACATCTGCAAAAAAAATAATTTTAGTACAAGGATTACCTGCATTACTGGCCTTTATCGCAATTACTTTAGCTTTATAGACTAACTAAAATAACGTTAATCATTAAGATTAACGTTATTTTTTTACGCTATTTAATTTTTAACGCTTCAAGTTGAACCTCAATATCAGCTAATTTAACATCAGCCTCTAAAAGAGATGCAGCAGTATAAGCACTTTCGATTAAAGCTGTATCGTACAGATGAACTTTTTTATCTGTGAATTCCATGACCATATTTAAATTCATCTTAGCACTTCCTAAATCATAAAAAGCTAACAACTCATCGGCACTATTTTCGTCAAAAGCTGCTTGGATTTTATCAAATGATGTACCAACTCCGTTATCATCAGTCCCACCAGCTGTTGTGATTGAGACACTTGCTGCAACTTGATCTAATAGTCGCTTGATACCTTCTGCAATTTCAGGAACATGCGATACAATTACAACCCCATATGTCATACTAGCACCCCCGTTTCCAGTAATGCCTCAAATAAATAGCCACTCGACATAGCTCCTGGATCAACATGACCGACAGAACGTTCTCCGAGATATGATGCACGTCCCTTTGTTGCAACAAGCTCTTTGGTTGCTTCAACATCTGCTTGTATTTTTTCAACTGTTATTTGCTTCATTTTAATATCCCCTAAAACTGGATTCCAAACATCAATCATGGTTTTAGCTCCAACATCTGAATCACCGCGTCTTTTAATACCATCTAGTCCCGCAGCTATTAATTTAGCTGGATCATTTGTTTCTTTACTTAATTTAGACATTTCAATAAAAGCCGTTCCATAAAGTGGCCCAGAAGCACCACCAACAGATTTAATAAAGGCCATTGCGACACTTTTAAATAAGTCTGATAAGGATTCAAATTTTTGATTTTTTAATAAATCTTGAATTGTTTCGGCACCACGAGCCATATTATTTCCGTGGTCTCCATCACCAATTGGTGTATCTAGCTCACTCAAATAAGCTTTATTTTCACTTATTTTCTCTGAAAAAATCTGGAACCATTCTGTTGTATTTTCAATTGTTAGCATTTTATTATCTCCTCTTACCAAGCGATTGTATCTACCGTATAATTTAAATAAGAAAGCCATTTATCATCTTCAATTTTAAATAATGTCAAAGAAATTCCAGCCATATCTAATGATGTCATATAATTACCGACCTTTGTAAATGCGACATCGACTTTTTTATTATTTAATTGATCAAGCGTATCGTTCATAAAAATATATTGTTCCATTAACGGTGTTGCTCCTAATCCGTTAACTAAAACGGCATATTTATCATCAGATTTCATATCAAATGCAACTTTTAGTTTACTTAGTAACTCTTCAACCAATTCCTTAGAAGGTTTTAATTTTTCACGACGATATCCGGGTTCACCATGAATTCCTACGCCATATTCAACTTCATCATCTGCAAGTTCAAATCCTGGTTTACCAACTTCTGGGACGGTCGCACCACTCAATGCAATCGCAATTGTTTTAATATTTGGCATCACTTTTTTAGCAAGTTCATCTATTTCATCTAATGTAGCTCCTTGATCTGCAGCAGCACCCAATATTTTATGCATGAACACTGTTCCCGCAACACCACGTTTTCCTTGTGTATATAGACTATCTTCAACTGCAATATCATCATCTACAACAATTGATTTCACTTTAATTTCATCTATTTCAGCAAATTCTTTGGCCATATCAAAATTCATGACATCGCCGGAGTAATTTTTCACAATACAGAAAACACCTTTACCGTGATTAGCAGCTTTGATTGCTTCATAAATTTGGTCTGGCGTGGGTGAAGTAAAAACTTGTCCAGCAACTGCACCTGACAACATACCGGGACCTACAAAACCAGCATGGGCAGGTTCATGTCCACTTCCACCACCACTAATGAGTCCAACTTTATCTTCCATCGATGCCACATCACTTCTAACCATAGCTTCCGTACTATCAATTTTACGTAGGTATTGTGGATAAGCCTTAACTAACCCATTAACCATTTCACTTACAATATTTTTTGGATCATTAATTATTTTTTTCATAGTATCCCCTTTTCTGTCTGTTTTAGGTACTTCTCCATTATATTGCAAACGTTTACAAATAACCAATTAAACTAGCTTTTATTAATAATTCCATGACCATTCAATTCTCAAGACACAAAAAAAGAGTTTCCAAAATCATAACGATTTTGAAAACTCTTTTTGAAAGAACTAAATAATAAATTATTTAGCTGCGCTTGTACCGAACCATTCAATACGATCTTCAACAAGATCAGTGATTGCTTTTGTACCTGGTGCAAATAATTTACGAGGGTCATAACCTTTACCTTGTTGGTCTTTACCTTCTTCAATATATTTACGAGTAGCAGCAGCGAATACTAATTGACATTCAGTATTAACGTTGATTTTTGAAACACCCATTTTAATAGCTTTTTGGATTTGGTCTTTAGGAATACCTGAACCACCATGTAATACAAGTGGTTGTTCGATTACAGCAGCTAATTCAGCTAAGCGATCGAAGTTTAAACCAGTCCAGTTAGCTGGGTATTGGCCATGAATATTACCAATTCCACAAGCTAAGTAGTCGATTCCTGTTGCAGCAAGTTCTTTAGCTTCGTTAACGTCAGCTAATTCACCAGCTCCGACAATTCCATCTTCTTCTCCACCAATTGAACCAACTTCTGCTTCAACTGAGATACCTTTAGCATGTGCTAAAGCAACGATTTCTTTTGTTTTTTCTAAGTTTTCTGCAAATGGTAAATCATGACCATCAAACATAACTGAGTTGTAACCAACTTCGATACATTCTTTAGCAGCTTCAAAATCACCATGATCTAAATGCATAACAACGGGAACAGTGATACCCATTGATTTAATAGTGTCTTGAACAAGGTGTAAAGCTAATTCATATCCACCCATATATTTTGCAGCACCCATTGATGTTTGGATTAAAACTGGAACACCTTTTTCTTGGGCTGCAGCAAGAATACCGCGAGTCCATTCTAAGTTGTTTGTGTTAAAAGCACCAACAGCGTAATGACCTTCACGAGCAGCGTTAAACATACTTGTACCATTTACTAATGACATTTGAAGTCCTCCTAGATAAATTACAATACGTCTGTATTGCATTTTTTAATACAGGTACATTTTAGCACATTTAATCATCAGATAAAACTTTCATTTTTTAAATAAAACTAATTATCAATAATTTTAATATAAAGGCAACCGTTCATCATTGATTTAACAGACTTACACACTAACATCTTCAAATTTAAATTCATTGATATTAATTAAACCCATATCAGTTATTTTCAATTCCGGTATCACCGCTAACGACATAAAGCTTAATGTCATCACAGGATCCACCGTATCATTAATGCCGAGCTCTCTATAAGCAACTTTATTAAATAGTTCAAGCTGTTCTGATATCCATTCTCCAGATTGGTCACTCATCAATCCGCCAATTGGCAATGGAATTGATATTAAAACTTTGTTATCTTTTGTCAGGACCATCCCACCTTGAATATCTTTCAAAGTCTCAATTGCCAACGCCATATCTTGATCATTAGTTCCTGTTGTAATTAAATTATGTGAATCATGTGCAATAGAAATAGCAATTGCCCCATGTTTAATACCGTAATCTTTCAAGACACCCGTGAAAATATTTCCCGTTTCATGGTGCCGTTCAATAACTGAAATTTTAGAAACTGGAATACTTGAATCGTAGATAAAATTACCTAGTTCATCACGACTAACATTAATTTCTCTATCTATTGTAATTGCTTCGTTAGGAATTACTTCAATTGCATGAACTCTATTACTTGTTAGAGGCAGAACTAATTTTTCTTGACTAAAGTTAGCTAAATGGACTGACGATTGGACACTATCAATTGTATAGCTTTTAGTTTCTAGTAAATATTTTCCCTCTTCAGCAACTTTTTCACCAGCAATATAGACACTTGAAATTAGCATATCCGTTAAATCACTAATAATTGTTAAGTCTGCTCTAAGTCCAGGTGCAATAGCACCTCTATCTTTAAGCTCACAACACTCAGCGGTATTAAGTGTCGCCATTTGAATGGCAACTAAAGGATCTATACCTTCTTCGATACAAATTTTCAAACTATTATCTAAATGACCCTTTTCAATAATTGTTTTCGCTTGGACATCATCTCCACATAGAATGGCCCTTCTAGAATTAGTGGTTGTGACACCTTTTAATAGTGTTCTTAAATTATGCGTGACAGATCCTTCACGTAGGAAGACGTACATACCACGGCTTAATCGATTTTGCATTTCTTCAAGGGTTGAGCATTCATGATCATTTTGAATTCCTGCGGCAATATAGGCATTTAAATCTTTGTCATAAACTTGAGGACTATGCCCATCAATTCGTTTATTTAAATTTTTTGCGACCAGTAATTTATCTAAAATATCACTCTCAGCATTAATCACACCAGGGAAATCCATAAATTCAGCTAAGCCACTTGTCTCATTATTCGTGAGTGGTTTAATCATGTCTTTGGCCGAAATAACCGCTCCAGAATTTTCCATTTTTGTTGCTGGAACGCATGAAGGCAGCATGTATTGGATATTAAGGGCTGTTTCTTTAGCTGCATTAATCATATAGTCGAGTCCAACTAGGCCCGCTACATTCACAATTTCATGTGGATCTGCCATGACCGTTGTTGTCCCATGCGGCGTTATTAAACGGCCAAACTCTTCTGGTCCAACGTAGGCAGATTCTATATGAATATGTGGATCAATAAATCCTGGTGAAATATATTGACCATGAACATCAACCGTCTTATCCCCATCATATTGGCCACCGATTCCAGCAATAAGGCCATCAACAATTGCGACATCCCCAGTCATTACCTGTGCATTATAAACATCAATAATTTTGCCATTAGTTAAGACTAAATCAGCAGGAATTCGGCCAGCAGCAACATCAATTAACTTCTTTAAATTTTCTTTTTCCATCATAACTCCTTATCCTTTAAGAGATGATATCTTAATAATTGGATCAACTATTTCTAAAGCGACACAATCTACCATGCCTAAATCAGTAATTGCCAAATCTGGAATTGCCGTAATTGGTAAAAATGACATATAAAATATTGGATCAGGTAAATCACTACCCATTAAATTTGACCCTTTTCTTAGCGCAATTTCGCCAGTTTCAATTTCACTTGGTAATAAGTCGCTCATGATACCACCCACAGGTAATGCTAAAAATGAAATAATTTTTCCATCAATAACAACAATTTGACCACCGCCTGCTTTAATTAATTCATTTGTAGCAATCGACATATCATTTGCATTGACACCCATAACGACAATATTATTATCATCAGGTGCAGAAGATGATGCCATTGCCCCTTTTTTCAAGCCCCATCCAGATGTAAATCCAAGTGCCTGATTTCCATTTTTACCAAATCGTTCTAATACAGAAACTAAAGCGACATCTTTTTCTGGACTAGGTTGTACGATATTATTTTCTATCGTTAATTCAACATCTTTTCTTTTTCGAACAAAAGCACCCTGACTATTAATTGTTTGGACAGTTGCCATTCCTACTTTTTCATTAACTTTATATTCAAAATCTTTTTCAGAGGTTAACTCATGCTTCAACTGGCCTTTAAATAAATTACTTCTGATTGGTGCAATCAACATTTCACTTATTTTTTTATTTTTGGCAACAACTTTGCCCCGACTAATAACCATTTCTACATTAAATGAACTTGGCTGATCAACAATCAATATGTCAGCAAGTCTTCCTGGCGATACAGACCCAACTTGATCATCAATTCGATAAGCTTCAGCACTATTTATTGTTGCCATTTGAATTGCTGTAATTGGTTCTACACCTGCTTGAATAGCTAATTTAACAAGGTTATCAAGATGTCCTTTTTGTAAAATATCAGATGCAGTTACATCATCTGTACAGAAACTAACATGTCGTGCAATTGCTGGATTAACTTCAGTAACTGCTCGAATATTTTCTGCCAAGAAATGTGTAACGGATGATTCCCTGATTAAAATATTCATCCCATTCCGTGCTTTTTCAACAAGCTCCTCATGACTATAACTTTCATGATCTAAGCGAACACCACTTGCTAAATACTCATTCAATTTCAATCCGGTTGCCATTGGTGCACAACCGAAAATGGGTTGGTGATTATTTTGTGCGTGAACCAACGTTTTTAACGTATCTTCATCTTGTGTTTCAACAGCTTCTCTAACCGTTTCCCAGATACCGTAACATTCTGTCCATTTTTGAATTGTTTCTTGAACATCTGAATCGATGTTAAAAGCAATTGTTGATTTTGGAATTGTATATGGTGTCTTATATGGTGCACCCCAAAATAAATTAAGCGGTAATTTTTCTACCTCTTTAAAAACTTCTTGAACACCTTCTAGTCCGGCAACTGATATTGTTTCATCTAAACCAGAAATAATACTCGTTGTTCCAAAAGGTACAACAGCATTAGCAAAACTTGTCATACTCATTTTGCTACATTCAACGTGAATATGTCCGTCAATTAATCCTGGCGTTATATACTTTCCAGTTGCATCTATATGTTCCGTATCATTGCCGATATAAGCTTCAATATTACCTATCGCAACAATTTTCTCTTTATAGATAGCTACATTTGCTTGATAAATCTCACTTGTCATAACATTAACTAACTTGCCATTTTCGATTACTAAATCTGCAGGAATTTTTGCTGCACCTGCAGAAATATAGTCTTTTAACTGTGCTAACGTCTGTGTCATTTAGTTATCCACCCATCAATTTTATATGTTATTGAAGAATATTTAATACGTAAAGTAAGAATAGGAATACAAAGAACAAGATATACATTACAGGCCCGATTTCTTTTCTACGACCTGCTGCCATCATTGTAATTGGGTATAATACGAAACCAAAGGCAATACCATACGAGATGTTGTAAGTTAAAGGCATTCCGACAACCATTAAAAATGCTGGTACTGCTACTTCAAATCGACCCCAATCAATACCCTTTAATGATTGTGCCATTAAAATACCAACAACGATTAAAACGGGCGCCGTCACTTGTGATGTCACAACTGTCAGAAGTGGTGAAAAGAATAAACTTAGAACGAACATAAACCCGACAACTAATGATGTCAGTCCAGTTCTTCCCCCAACTGCAATTCCAGCTGATGATTCAACATAAGCAGCAGTTGGTGTTGTTCCCAGAACAGATCCGGCTAACATTGAAGCAGAATCAGATAATAACGCGCGACCAACTCGTGGCATTTTATTATTTTTCATAAATCCTGCTTGAGTAGCTAACCCGATTAAAGTTCCCGCCGTATCGAAAAAGGCTACCATCAAGAATATTAAAACAACAGACCAAAGTTGAAGTGAGTTAATTTTATGTAAATTTTCAACCCCTACTCCAAATGTTGGTGCCAAACTTGGAACAGAAGAAATAATATGTGTTGGTAATTTGATAAGTCCCATAACTAACCCTAAAATAGTTGTCGCAACCATTCCAATAAAGATTGAGCCAGGAATTTTTTTAGCCATTAAGATAACAATCACAACGAGTCCAAAAATTGTCAGCCATGTAGTTGGCACCGTTAGTGAACCAATCGCGACCAATGTTGATTGGTTTCCAATGATAAGTCCACCTTCTTGTAATCCAACAAAAGCGATAAACAACCCAATACCTGCGGCCATTGCTAATTTTAAGTCATGTGGAATTGCATCTATCACAATTTCACGAATTTTAAAGAACGTAATAAGCATAAAGATAATTGAGGCAACCACAACACCGGCCATTGCCGTTTGCCATGGAATACCCATTCCAATAACAACTGAATAAGTAAAGAATGCATTGTCACCTAATCCTGGAGCAATTGCGATAGGATAATTAGCTAAGAATGCCATCAAGAAACAACCGAACGCGGCAGATATTGCTGTTGCTGTAAACACAGCTCCTTTGTCCATACCCGCAGCGCCCAAAACTTGAGGATTAACGAATAATATATAAGCCATAGATACGAAAGTTGTTAATCCAGCCATTGATTCACGTTTAACCGTTGAACCTGACTCATTAATATGAAATAACCGATCAAAAATACCTGATTTTCCCTCTGTATTATTCATGCAATATAATCTCCCTATGTTGTGATTTTTTATATTATGTACAGTATATTACGCGAATTAAATAAAAAATCAATACAAAATACGCACTTTTGTAGATTTATTAACATTTAAAGTTCGTGTTTTGACTATTTTCAAAAATAAAAAAACTGTTAAAAAGGTTTTAACAACCAATCTAACAGTTTTTAAGTGCTAACTAACTTTTATATTTTTTTAATTTCCGTAAGGATTATCGATTAATTTAGTACGTTTAACTTCATCAATATTATGCGTTCCAGTTAATTGCATTGTTAATTCTAATTCATGTTGGAAGTAATTAAAGACATTTTGAACACCTTTATGACCACCAAGTGCCAAGCCATAAACAACTGGGCGACCGATTGCAACTAAGTCTGCACCACTTGCTAAGGCTTTATAAACATGAGCTCCACGTCTTACACCACTATCAAAGACAACAGGCACACGCTTATCAACAGTTTCTGCTACTTCTTGAAGTGCATCAAATGCAGCGATTCCGCCATCAATTTGACGACCACCATGATTTGAAACCCAGACGCCACCAGCACCTGAATTAATTGCAACACTTGCATCTTCTCCACCTTGGATTCCTTTAACAAAGACAGGTAAACCTGAATATTCTGCTAAGAATTCAACATCTTTTGGACTTAAGCGTTGCTTTGCTGAACCATAAACAGCATCCATTGTTTGACCAACACCACTTTGATAAGCTTGAACAATTGGCATTGCTAGTGGGAAAGTGAATCCATTACGTTTATCTGTTTCACGATTACCACCAACAGTTGCATCAGCAGTTAAAACAATTGCTTTAACCCCATTAGCTTTTGCTTCATCCATAATATTACGATTAATACCATCGTCTTTACTCATATAGAATTGGAACCATTGTGGTTGACCATTAGCTTGACTTGATATTTCTTTAAATGATTTCGTTGCAAATGAACTTGCTGTGTAGATTGAACCATAATCTGAAACACCCTTAGCGCTATCAATTTCACCTTTAACATGAGCTAATGCATGTGCAGCAACTGGTGCCATAATAATAGGCGATGTGATTTCATCTCCGAAAATAGTTGTTTTTGTATCGGGATGATCAATTTCTTGTAACACTCTAGGTCTAATTAGTTTATGATTAAATGCCTTTATATTTTCTTCTAAAGTATACAAATCTCCAGCTCCACTAGAGATATAACCAAATCCACCCTTTGGAATAATCTTTTCTGCATCTTTTTCTAAATCAAAAGCATTAATAACGGTAATATCTTTTTCTAAATCGCTTGTAATGTAATCTGTCATATTAAACTCCCCTTTTATGTTGCACCCAACTTATCTTGTCTAAATAATAGCACTGAATAAAGCATTGTGCAAGCGTTTGCACACATAACTACTAATATTTTTTTATCTATAAATATTAACTACTACTAACACTATTCTATTAATTAAAAATGAGATAATTCACCATTTAATTAGGTAAATTATCTCATTCCATTTAAAGCTAAATATCGTTACGTCTATAGTCCATTAGTCCATGACTAATTTCAGCTGTTTGCCCATATACCTTCGTATAAAGTTGGTATAATTTTCCCTATCTCATCCCTATAAATAATTCAATTTTCCTCTAAAATCTTCAATACTTTGGTACCCTTTTTCTGCCATAATTTCTTCTAGCTCAGTTGTTAGTCGTTCAAAAACAGCGGGTCCTTCAACCATCAACGCTGTTCCAACTTGCACCATACTTGCTCCACATAGAATATGTTCAAAAACATCTTTACCAGTTTGAATGCCACCAGTTCCGATTACTTGAATATTCTTATTTAATCGTTGATAGAACGCATGTACATTAGCTAAAGCAGTCGGCTTAACATATTCGCCGCCAATACCACCAAAACCTTGCTTGGGTTTAATAACGACCGTTTCTGTATCATCATTAATATATAGTCCATTCCCAATACTATTGATACTATTGACATAAGACAATGGATATTTATTTAAAATAGCAGCCATTTGATCAAAATGAATAATATCAAAGTACGGTGGTAATTTAACTCCTAACGGTTTGTGATAACTATTAAAAACAGCTTTTAATATCGCATCAACTGTTTCAAAGTCATAACCCGTTTGGGGCTTTCCTGGTACATTAGGACAAGATAAATTTAATTCAACAATTCCTGCAAAATCTGAATCTGTTACTTTTTGAAGTAACTCGAGATCTTCCGCTAGATTAAAACCCGTAATTGATAAAAAGTATGTTTTACCAGGATGGTTTATCTGATTTTGAGAGACAAAATCTAAATAGTAATCAACGCCATTATTTGGTAAGCCCATTGAATTAATACTACCGAATTCTGTTTCAAAATAACGAGGTTCTGGATTACCCTTACGTGGTTGAAGCGTGCCACTCTTCGTTACAAAAGTTGCCGCCTTAGAACTTTCGACGGCAAGTAATTCGTCGCTATCCATACAATAAACACCCGATGCATTCATCATACAATTATCAAAATTTGAACCCGCTAAAGTCGTTGCTGTTGAAATCAAAAAAATCCCTCCTTCATATTGATACTAGTATACCTTATCAAAATTCAAATTGTTACTTTTTTCACAAAAAAAGACAGCGATATCATTCGCTGTCTTAAACGTTTTATTTTAAAATAATTTGGTAAGCATATCGTGCTGAGTTAACGCCATCTTCCATATGAATGATACCTTTATAATCAAATCCATTTGAGGTAATGACATGTTGCATCCCTTTATTTTCAGGATGTGTATCAACGCGAACATCTTTGTAACCCAATGATCTCGCAATTGTTAATAAGCCTGAAATCATTTTTTCTGATAAACGTTGACCTCTAAATTTTGAAGAAACAGCAACTCGATGAATAGCCGAATAACGTGCTTGTGGGCCATTAATCCATTCGCCATCTTCAATGTTAAGATACATAGGATCTATTCCTAGCCAAAGTGCAGCAGTTCCTGCGATTTCATCTCCAACCATTAAGACATAAGTCAATTGATCTTTAATATCTTGTTCTAAATGGTTCGCCGCCGGGTAAGCACCTTGCCATTGGTCAATTCCCTGTTCTTTAAGGTAAGCTTTTGCTTCCTCAATAATTCCTGTAATTGCTGGTAAGTCTTCTGGCGTTGCCAGTCTTAAGTAAGATACAGTCACTGTTACACATCCTTTATTATGCTTAATCTATTCGTATAAATACGATTGAAAAATTATTATATCGCATAATTTATCAATATACAATAAAAATACCCTTTAAAATTTACTATAAAAAACCTCTATTATTGAATTAAAATTCAATAATAGAGGTTTAACTTAATAATAAATTATTTCAGACATTTAACCTATGCTACAGCTAAGAATAACCCTGCGGCAATCACTGCGCCAGCAAATGGTCCGAAAATTGGTACCCAACTATATGACCAATCTGATCCACCTTTGTTCGCAATTGGTAAAATAGCATGTGCAATACGAGGACCTAAATCACGGGCCGGATTAATTGCATAACCAGTTGTCCCACCAAGTGAAAGACCAATACCAACAATTAAGATACCAACAACGACTGGTGTTAAACCATCTGTAAAGTTACCTTTTGTGAATGCTAGCAAACTAAAGATTAAGACAAATGTCCCAATTAATTCACTTAAAAAGTTATATAGATTACTTTTTATTGCAGGAGCAGTTGCGAATGATCCAAATATTGCATCAGAATCTTTCGTCTCTTTCCAATGTGGCATGTATTGAACCCATACCAGAAAAGCACCAACGATACCACCAGCAACCTGGACAACCATATATGGTAATACAGAAGACCAAGCAATCTTACCAACAATTGCCATTGCCAAAGTTACAGCTGGATTCAAATGTCCTGGTCCCATAAAGGCTGACGCATAGACACCCAAGGTTACGGCAATTCCCCAACCTAATGTGATTGCAATCCAACCAGCACCTTCAGCTTTTGACTTACGTAACGAAACACCAGCAACAACCCCATTACCTAATAATACTAAAATCATTGTGCCTAAAAATTCACCCAAAAGTTGCGTCATAAGACTTGTTGTCATCACACTCACCCCTATTTTTGATGGTTATTTTAAGTAATTCATATCTGATTCTGCAATTGTTGCATCTAAATCTGCAGTTTGTTTTGCTTTTTCTTCTTTAGTCCAGCTATAGTAACTTGCCATTTCGTTAATTACGCCAACTTTAACAGCATCTAATGTATCGCGATGGAAAAGAATATGGTTAGTACGACGCATTAAGTAATCAGTTGGTGTTAACGTCATTTCTTCTTCCATTGAATAGTGAAGACTAGCTGTTTCACCTAAAGAAAGTCCTTCTGCTGCTTTAACGTGAGTCATTTGACTAAATACACGTGCTGCATTTGAACCAAATAAGTTAGCAAATACTGTAGCTTCTTCTTCAGTCAACCCATTGTCCATTCCTTGTTTTGCGAAGAAACTAATTGTTGCTTCAACGTTGTTAGGATCAATATCACCACCTGAAACAGGTAAGTTTTTAGAATCAATCGCATTGAATTCTTGACTATAATTATCTTTCAATAATTTTGTAATTGCAGCCATGGCACCGGCAGCCATCTTACGGTAATCTGTAATTTTACCACCAGCTAATGTTAATAAGCCATCTTTTGAAATAGTCAATGAACTTCCACGTGAAACTTGTGATGCACTTGTCTTATCTTCAGAAAGTGTACTTTCCAAATCATTCAAGACATCTTCAACATCTGTTTTAGTTACTTCATCTTTTTCAAAACGTTCAATAACGTTAATAACATCATTGAAACTCTTCTCACTAATTTTACCTGAGTTTCCACCATTGTAATCTGAACTTCCGTTTGATGAAATCAATGGACGTAATCCAGCCCAACTTGATTCAATATCACTAATTTTGACATTAGCTGTTGGGAAACGTTCGTTAATAATATCAAGTAAGTAATCAGCATCTTCTTGTTCAACACGAGGATGTTCAAAATCACCATGGAAATCAGTATCTGTTGTTCCAAAATATGTTTTATCTTCTCTTGGCACAACGAAGATCATACGACCATCTTGTTTTCCAGAATCAAAGTATGTTGGTTGTGGTACATTTAATTTTTTAGAATCAACAACTAAATGAACACCTTTTGTTGGGCGCATTTGTGGTACAAAATCTTCATCAGTATCCATTTTACGGATAAAATCAGACCATGGACCCGTTGTATTAATAACATATTTAGCATGAATATCAAATTCTTCGCCACTAATTAAATCTAATACATGAACACCAGTAATTTTACCGTCAGCATGCAATAAGTCTAAAGCCTTGATACGACTAACCATCAAGCCGCCATCTTCATGTGCTTTTTTGATATTTTCAATAACTAAACGTGAATCATTATTCTTAAAATCAAGGTAGACACCGCCACCCATTAATTTATCAGATTTTAATTGTGGTTCGCGTTGTAAAACTTCTGCTTTAGAAATTGTGTAGTTAACCCATTGAGGATCAACAACACCTGCCAATTGATCATATAAATTCATTGCAACTTTTACTGAGAACATATCAAAAGTTGCGCCGGGTTCATCATAAATAGGCAATAACATTGATTGTGGACGTGGAATATGTGGTGCAATATGTTGAACCACTGCACGTTCTTGAACAGTATCAGAAACAACTCCGACGTCGAATGTCTTCAAGTAACGAATACCACCATGAACTAATTTTGTTGAACGCGATGATGTTCCTTCAGCGAAATCTTGCATTTCAATTAATCCGTTATTTAAACCCATAGCACTTGCTTGAATAGCAACGCCGGCACCGGTGATACCACCACCAATTGTTAATAAATCCAATTCTTCATTCTTTAATCGTTCGATATCTTGTTTTCTTGATGTTGCTGAAAATGACATAGTTGTATCCCCCTTATTTATTGTTTTTCTTCATTGGTTTATGTTTAAATACTCGAGTTGCTTCAACCGCTTGTTGCCAACCTGCGTATAGATCTTCGCTTTCTTCCACAGGCATTGTTGGTTTAAAAATATCCCCTTCAGTATACTCAGCTTTGAGTTCTTCTAGGTCTTTCCAATAACCAACGGCTAATCCAGCTAAGAAGGCTGCTCCTAAAGCAGTTGTCTCAAGGTCATGAGCACGTTCGATAGGTGTATTTAAAATATCTGCTTGGAAATTCATCAGATAATCATTCTTAGCTGCACCACCATCAACTTTTAGTAACGGAATTTTAATTCCCGTATCTAGTTCCATTGTTTTCACAACATCTCTAGTTTGGTAAGCCAATGATTGTAACGTTGCTTTAATGAAATCTTCACGTGTTGTTCCACGAGTAATTCCAAAGACTGAACCTCGTGCATCAGGATCCCAATAAGGTGCTCCCAATCCTGTAAAGGCAGGTACAACATAAACTTCATTATCATTCGTCGATTCTTTAGCTGCTTGTTCTGTGTCTGGTGCATGTTCCACCAAGCGCATCCCGTCTCTTAACCATTGAATTGCTGAACCAGCAACGAAGATACTACCTTCCAAAGCGTAATAAACTTTACCATTAATCCCATAACCAATTGTCGTTAATAAATTATTTTTAGATAATTTAGGTTCTGTCCCTGTATTCATGACAATAAATGAACCTGTTCCATAAGTATTCTTAACCATTCCTGGTTCAAATGCCATTTGACCAAACAAAGCAGCTTGTTGATCTCCAGCCATTCCTGAAATTGGCACTTCACTACCATAAAAATGATAATCTTTCGTATGTCCGTAAACTTCAGAATTTGATTTAACTTCTGGTAACATAACTGCTGGAATATTCATAATTTTTAGAATTTCTTCATCCCACTTCAAATCATGAATGTTAAATAACATTGTCCGACTAGCATTAGAATAATCAGTTACATGTGTTTCGTCACCTGATAATTTCCATGTTAACCAAGTATCAATAGTTCCAAAAAGTAATTCGCCTTTTTCGGCTCTTTCTTGGGCGCCATCAACATGATCTAAAATCCAACGAATTTTAGTTGCTGAGAAGTAGGCATCTATCAGTAATCCTGTCTTTTCATGAATTAATTCATCATAGCCATCTTGTTTTAATTGTTCCGCAATTTCTGCCGTTTGACGTGATTGCCAAACAATTGCGTTGTAGATGGGTAATCCCGTTTTCTTATCCCAGATAACAGTTGTTTCACGTTGGTTGGTAATCCCAACTCCTGCTATTTGCTTAGGTTTAATCCCGGAATCGATAAATGTATTTGCGATTGTCGATAATACTGCGTTCCATATCTCATTTGCATTGTGCTCAACCCAGCCAGGTTGAGGAAAATATTGTGGAAATTCGCGTTGTGCATCAGAAACTTTCTGACCTTTGTGATTAAATATAATTGCTCTTGTACTTGTCGTTCCTTCATCAATAGATAAAATATATTTTTCCAAATAACTCACATTCTTTCTTTTTAATTATTTATGAAAACGCTATCATTTACCAATATGGATATTATACATCTTCAAAAATACGTTGTCAATTAGATTGCGCAAAATACATTGTTACAAAATTTGTTATTCTCCCTCGTTTTGTAAACCTTTTCTTAAAATTATGGTATATTGGGACTAGTACCAATATGATTTTAATCTAGGGAGGTTATACTTATGAAAGCATTTGGCTTTAACCAATATGGTGACGCAACCGTATTTGAGGAATTAAAAGTTAATCCAGAAGTAGCGCTTAAATCAAAACAGGTTAGGGTTTCAATCGAAGCGATTGGCATTAACCCATTTGATGCAATTTTACGTGCCGGTTATATGAAAGACGTTATGCCTTTACCATTTCCAATTGTACCTGGAGGTGACGTAACGGGTATTATTACTGAAATTGGCGATGAAGTTACTCATTTTAATATCGGTGATGCTGTTGTTGTTCATAAGGCTTTCGGTGGCTACGCAGAAGAACTTGTCGTCTTTACATCACATATTGCTAAGCGACCTGATAATATGACGATTGCTGAAGCTGCTGGGCTACCAACACCTGGTATAGCGGCATACAATATTTTGAACTTTTTTGCAAAAGCAAGGGCTGGTGAAACCATCTTTATTGAAGGCGCTTCTGGAAGTGTCGGATCGATTTTAGTGCAACTTGCTAAATTGATGGAATTAACTGTTCTCGCTAGTGGTTCAAGCACCAACGAACCCTATGTTCGTCGACTAGGTGCAGATCATTATAGCGCCTACGATAAAGAAAATCCCGCCGAAACTTTTAAAGATATGGCTGACATTGTTGTTGATGCAACTCCTGGCGGTCTTGGCAGTGAGGTAGGCGTCAAAGCATTGAAGACAAACGGCAGAATGGTATCGTTAGTTAGCGTTCCAACCGACTCTGTTCAAGCATCAAAGCCACTCGCAGATTACTACCTTGTTGAGAATGTTAAAGAGTTAAAAGATAGTGACACGCTAACTTTCTTAACAGATTTAATGATGCAAGATGAATTAGAAATTAAAATAGCAAAAAAATATCACTTTAATTTAACCGATATTATTGAAACCCATAAACAATTAAATTCACCACATAATGCAGGTAAAATGGTTATAATCGTTAAAGGAAATTAAAAGTCTAAGGAGCATTTATTATGTCAGTAAACGAAAAGTTAACACAAGATGTTTATAAAGATTTAGGTGAAGCTGTTAATTTCACCATTCTAAACTTAAATCACAAAGATCAAAAAGTTGAATTAGAAGCAGTTCAAGAGCTATCTGACCGTATTCCGGCCATCATCCGTAGTATGAACGTTCGTTATCCAAAAGCTAACTTAAAAGTTGCCTTTGGTTTTGGCTCTGATGCTTGGGATTATCTTTTCCCTGATGCTATCAAACCTGTTGAACTTACCCATTTTAAAGAAATTGTTGGGCCTAAATACACTGCCATTTCAACTCCTGGCGATTTATTCTTTCATGTTCGCGCTGGTGAAAGTGCTGTTGTCTATGAAGTTATGGCGCAATTTATGCTTTTCATTAAGGATGTCACAACTGTAGAAGATGAAACACACGGCTTCCGTTATTTTGAAGGCCGCGCCGTTATTGGTTTCATTGATGGTACTGAAAACCCAGATGTTAATGAAGCACTCGATTACGCCGTTATTGGGGGCGAAGATCCTGATTTTACAAACGGTTCTTATGCTTTTGCTCAAAAGTATATCCATAATATGGCCGCTTGGAATGCCTTAAAGACTGAAGACCAAGAAAAAGCAATTGGTCGGAAGAAAGATTCTGATTTAGAATTAACTGACGAAGAAAAATTACCAAATTCTCATAACGTTGCTTCACAAGATATGAAAGATGGCATTGAGCATAAAATTGTCCGTATGAACGTTCCCTTCTCAGAACCTGGGAAAGACATTACAGGGACATACTTCATTGGTTACGCACGTCATTTTGCAGTAACTAATCGAATGCTCATTAATATGTTCGAAAGTAAAAGTGATCGATTATTAGATTTCAGTACCGCTGAAACCGGTAATTTATTCTTTATCCCTTCAAAAACAACTTTAGAACAAATTGTGGATGGAAATCTATAACACGAAAGTCTGAGATTATTTTTTCAGATGCAGATAAAATTCTCAATTATTATCATTAGAAATCTAAATCGGTGCTTACGAATCTTTATTTTCGTAAGCACCGATTTTATTTGATATAAATCATATTTGATTACTCTTCTTACACAAAAAAAGGATATCGCTTTAACAGCGATATCCTTTAAAATATTAATTATTTTTTAATTTCAACATATTCAAGATCAAACATCTTAGCAAGATCAACAACTTGTTGTTCCTTCACGTTCATTGAAAGAACAGTATGATGACCACCACCATTTTCAATCCATGAATGAACGCCTTCTTTAAAACTTGGTTCTGGAATCCATAATTGACGAGCTACTGGCAAGTTAGGAGCTTCAACTTCTGGTTTTTGACCTTCAACAGAGTTAATTAATAATTTGTATTCAGTACCAAAGTCAGACATTGAAACAACGACACCTTTACCATTTGAACCATCAAAGATCAAACGAGCTGGATCTTCGCGGTCACCAATACCTAATGGATGTACTTCCACGCGTGGTTTTGTTGAAGCTAATGTAGGATCAACTTCTAACATATGTGAACCAAGAGTTACTTCATGACCCGCACGTAAATCATACGTGTAATCTTCCATAAATCCAGTAGCTTTATTATGTGCAAGAACCTTCATCAAACGGTCGATTGCAGCAGTCTTCCAGTCACCTTCACCAGCGAAACCATAACCTTCAGCGTTTAAACGTTGAACAGCCATACCTGGTAATTGTTTCATGCCCCAAAGATCTTCGAAGTTAGATGTGAATGCATTGTAGCCACCACGTTCCATAAATTTACGTAAAGCAATTTCAATTCTAATTTGTTCTTTAACATGGTCTTCGTAGAAGGCAGGATCGTTGTCGCCAACAACCATATCGTACATACTTTCACATTCTTTATATGTTGCATTAATTTCAGCGTCAGTTACTTCTTTCATTTCAGCAACTAAATCACCAATACCAAAGTAATCTACAGTCCAACCAAATTTGATTTGTGCTTCAACTTTATCACCATCTGTAACGGCAACATTACGCATGTTATCGCCAAAACGAGCAACTTTAATGTTGAAACTTTCACCGTAAGCAACAGCAACATCCATCCAGTCAGCAATTTGTGATTGAACTGCTTCATCTTTCCAGTAACCAACAACAACTTTATTATGTTTTTGAAGACGAGCATTGATAAAGCCGTATTCACGGTCTCCATGAGCACTTTGGTTTGTGTTCATGTAATCCATATCAATTGTTGACCAAGGAATATTTTCACCAAATTGTGTTGCTAAATGTAGCAATGGTTTTTGTAATAATTTTGTTCCACGAATCCAGTTTTTAGCAGGTGAGAAAGTATGCATCCAAGTAATCACACCAGCAACTTTGTCTTCAAAGTTAGCTTCTTTCATGATGTTAGTAATAACTTCAGCAGTTGTTGCAACTTCTTTAAAGACAATTTTGTATGGTAGTGAACCACTAGCATTTAAATTATCAATAATTTTTTCTGCATCACCTTGAACAACGTCTAAAACATCTTGACCGTATAAACCTTGACTACCGACAACGAACCAAAATTCTTTTTCACTAACTTTTAACATAATATAATTCCTCCTAATAGTTTATTATTTTTAAAAACGTGTTTTAGTGTTTAATTTGACCATAATATGCATTTTTACCATGTTTTCTTAGGAAATGCTTATCCAATAAGTATTGTGGCATGTCAATTGCATGTGGATTCAATTGCAATGTATGATAAGTCATCTTTGCAACTTCTTCTAAGACAACAGCATTATGCACAGCATCTAAAGCAGATGTACCCCATGTAAATGGACCATGATCATTAACCAAAACAGCTGGAATTTGATCAGGATCGAGTCCACGTTTTTTGAACGTTTCGACAATCACGTCACCTGTTTGTTTTTCATATTCTGTGACAACTTCAGCTTCATTCATGATACGGCTTGCTGGAACTGAGCCATAAAAGGTATCTGCATGTGTTGTACCGGCTGCTGGAATATCCAAGCCTGCTTGTGCGAATGAAACAGCCCAAGGTGAGTGAGTATGAACGACACCTTTAATATTAGGGAAGTTATTGTATAGAATGCGATGCGTTTCTGTATCGCTTGAGGGATTCATATCACCCTCAATTTTCTTACCGTCTAAATCAACAACAACCATATCTTCAGGTTTTAAATCATCGTAATCAACACCAGATGGTTTGATGACGAATAACCCTTTTTCACGATCGATTCCACTCACGTTACCCCATGTAAAGGTAATTAAGTTGTACTTAGGTAACAGCATGTTAGCATCGTACACTTCTTGTTTTAGCTTTTCTAACATATATACTAGTTCCTCTTTTCTTCCTTAATTTTTTTTATTGCCTCTGACTCAATAGACAAGCCAGCTTCGTATCTAGCTATAAATGTATTGTAACCTTCTACACCTTCAGGTTCTGGGCTTAACGTCATACTTTCTGGGTCTACAAAAACTTCATGATCTAAGAAGTCTTCTAAGCTTTGACCGTTATTATTTTTCTTAGCAAATATTGCTAAGACAGCCATTCCCCAAGGTCCACCCTCACCAGCAGTATTCATAACCGTAATTGGAATATTCAACGTATTAGCTAATACTTGTTGTCCGATTACAGCTGTTTTTAAAATACCACCTTGAGCAATCATTACATCAGTTTGGATATGTTCTTCTTGACTTAAAATATCCATTCCAATCTTAAGTGGTGCAAATGCCGCATATAATTGCGTCTTGATGAAGTTAGGTAATGTAAAGTTACTGTTAGGTGTTCGAACAAATAATGGACGACCTTCAGGCATATGTGTAATATTTTCACCTGATAAGTAACTATAATTCATTAATCCACCTGCATCGGCATCAGCATGAGTTGATTCTAAGAATAATCGTTCATACAACTGATCTGGTGTTAAATGAACACCTAGTTTTGCTGCGAACTCGCCAAAGATTGAAGCCCATGCATTAATATCTGACGAACTATTATTAACATGAACCATTGCAACTGGCGCACCACTTGGTGTTGTTACAATATCAATATCTTTGTACACTTTTTTCATAGGCTGATCTAAAACAGTCATAGAAAAAGCAGAGGTTCCAACTGAGATATTACCTGTTCTCTTACGTACACTGTTGGTCCCAACCATCCCTGTACCTGCGTCACCTTCAGGTGGTGCCATCAAGCTACCACTTTCAAGTTTGCCACTAACATCAAGTAATTTAGCTCCTGTATCTGTTAATGATCCAGCATTTTCACCAGCTCTCAAAACAGTAGGTAGGATGTCTTTAATATCCCAATCATAAGCAGAAACTTTTTCAATACCACTGAATTTATCTAATAAATCAGCTGAGTATGTGCCTGTTTTTTCATCAATTGGGAAAATACCAGAGGCATCCCCAATTCCGATAACTTTTTTACCAGATAACATATAATGAACATAACTAGCTAATGTTTCTAAATGACCAATGTCATTTACATGGGCTTCATTATTTAAAACAGCTTGATAAAGATGTGCAATACTCCAACGTTGTGGAATATTGAAGTTTAACAACTCTGTTAATTCATCAGCTGATTGTTCTGTATTATTATTTCTCCATGTTCTAAAGGGAACTAATAAATCATCAGATTTCGAAAAGACAAGGTAACCATGCATCATAGCACTGATACCAATTGAATCTATTTTTGTTAATGATTCATGGTATTTGCTTTGAACATTTGCAGCCATTTGTCTATAACTAGCTTGAATCCCCGTCCAAACTTGTTCAAGAGAATAAGTCCAAAGACCATCCTCCAATTGGTTTTCCCAATTGAAGCTCCCTGTTGCAATTGTCTTAAAATCGTCCGTAACTAAAACTGCTTTGATACGTGTTGAGCCTAATTCAATTCCAAGTGAAACTTGACCATTTTTTATTGCTTGAGATGTTTTTACTAAATCCATATCAATTACACTCCTAACGTATAGGTTACTTAATTTCTTGTACCTTCTTTTTCAATTTCTTCTAATGAGCGACCACGTGTTTCTGGAACGAAGAAACGAATGAATAGAACACCTAATAAACAAATGATTCCGAAGATTGCGAACACAGCATCTTGTGGCATTGAAGCTGTCATAATAGGGAATAATAGTCCTACTAAGAATGATCCAATCCAGTTAGCTGAAGATGCAATTCCTGAAGCACTTCCACGAACAGCTAATGGGAATAATTCACCAACTAATACCCATGTAAGTGGAGCCCATGTAAATGAGTAGAATGCAACGTAGATACATAAGAAAACAACAATCATCATAGGACTCGTATTTGGTACAACCATGTTAATGATTGTAGGTAAGATAAATGATAGTCCCATTACTAAACCGCCAAGAATTAAAAGTGTTCTACGTTTAAATTTATCTGCAATAACTAAGAATAAGAGTGAACCTAAGACAAGGATAATCCCTTGAATAATTGGCCACATTAGTGCTGAACTTGCTTCATTCCCAGTTGCTTTTTCAACAATTAAAGGAATGTAATAGAAGATTGCGTTAGCCCCTTGGAATTGTTGGAATGCAGCAACACCAACACCGGCCATAACTAAGTAACGATATTTACCTGTGAATAATTGAACCATTGATGTTTTTTCAATATGATTTTCTTCACCCGCAGTAGTTTGAATATCAGCTAATTCTTGTTCAACTTCATTAGCTGGACGAATCCAAGTTAATACTTGGCGAGCTTCATCAACTTTATTTGTTTTAACTAAGAAACGAGGTGATTCTGGTAAACGTGAAACCCCAAAGTATAAAACAACAGCTGGTACTGCTGCTAAGCCAAGCATAACGCGCCATGCCCATGCTTCAGGTAAATCTTTTAATAGAAAATCCATAATATATGAAAGTAACATTCCGGAAACAATCATTGTTTGATTAATTCCTGATAGTCGTCCTCGTAATTTAGCCGGAGACATTTCTGACATGTATGCTGGTACTAATGCTGATGAAGCACCAACTGCTAGTCCAAGGAAAATACGAACAATAATTAAATACATTTGGCCATTATTTGGTGAGAATGATGCGAGTAATGAACCAATAACGAAAATAATAGCTGACATCAAAATCATTTTACGTCGACCTAGCTTATCTGAAAGCTTACCGGCTAACGCGCCACCAAAGATGGCACCGAACATAACTCCTGAAGTAATCCAACCAACGGTTCCGGCACTATTTTGAAGAGCCCAATCTTTTTGCAAGAATGGTAAAGCCCCCGTCATAACCCCGATATCGTATCCGAACAAAATTCCTCCGAATGACCCAAAAAAGTAAATAAACTTACTAGATATTTTCTTTTCTTTTTGCATATGACACCTCCAAATTTTATTGTCCGATTGGTACGACCAACCGAAAAACCTACAGCAACCGTTTTCTGAAAACGTTTGCATTTATCAACAAGGTCATTTTCTCACATTCATTCGAACAAATCAATAGTTATTTTTATTTGTTCGAATGAATTTCAAAAAAATAAGTATTACTCAAATTTGAGTAATACTTATCATGCTTTAATTCCTATTTTTAACGCTTTCTCGAATGATTAGCTTTGCATCATATACGACAGATTTCGCCGACATTGTTTTAGAATTAATCATTTTTAATAACATCGTCGCAGCTTCTCGGCCCATTTTTTCCTTTGGATGTCTAATTGTTGTTAATTTAGGTGACATATATTTTGATAATTGATAATCATCAAAACCAACAATTGAGATATCTTCAGGAATTTTCATTCCCATCGACTTAACAATATCTATTAATTTAATGGCAAGCTGGTCATTGTAACAAACAATCGCGGTTGGATGATCCGATCTATGCAGAATCTTTTCAATTTTTTTATAGATATTTTGCATTGAATCAGCAGATTGGTACATCAATATCTCACTTTGGTATGAAATAGCTGAATGTTCCATATAAGCTTGCACGAATCCATTCATTCTTAACTGACCTTGTTTATCATCCACTTTAAAAATACCAAGTATTTTTCCATGTCCTTCATTTATCAAATGCTCTGTAGCAACCTCACTACCATTAAAATCATTTAACTCTAAGTATGGAATTTCCAAGTTTTCATAATGTGCATTAATAAAAAGGACTGGTATTTTTTGCGCCACTATCTTTTCGTATAAATCCTTATTTTTATTTATTAATGCGCTTTGTGTTGGTTCTACGATTAGTCCAGATAAATTCATTTCAAGCATTCTTAAAAGGCTATATCGTTCTTTTTCAGCATTATCAAGCGTATTACTTAGCATGATTGTATATCCCTCTTCAGAAATAATACGATCTATTCCAGTGATAATATTTGGAAAAATATAATCAGCAATATGTGTCGTCATGACACCAATTATTTTATTATTTTGTGTCACTTTTTTTACAGTATGCCAATCATTAACGAAGATACCGCCACCTTGTATTCGGTAGACATACCCTGCATTCTCTAAATCACCAATTGCTTTACGAACCGCATAACGACTAGATTCGTAAATCGACATTAACTGTGATTCAGTCATTAATTTATCGTTTACTTCATATTCACCCGCGACAATTTTCGCTTTAATTTCACGATAAACATGCTCATATTTGTTTTCCAAATCAAATCCACCACCTATTAATTCTAATTTTACCATACCCAGTATGTTAACTACGAAATTTTCATACGCTTAATATAAAAAGTAACCAACTAAAATAGTAATTAGTTAGTTACTTTAATTTTTTCATTTATGGTAATTTATTTCCTGCTGCACGATAAATTTCGTACCATTCTTCATGTGTTAGCTCAAGTTCTGAAGCATTCGCAATTTCAACAATTCTTTTTGCGTTCATTGTTCCAGCAATCACCTGCATTTTAGCTGGGTGACGTAGAATAAATGCTGTTGCGATTCCAGTATTAGTTGTTTCTTTTTCTTTAGCTAAACGGTTTAAAACTTCATTTAATTCAGCAAATTTTGGATTATCTAAGAATGTACCTTCAAAGAATCCGTATTGGAATGGTGACCATGCTTGAATCGTCATTTTTTTAAGACGCGAATATTCTAAAATACCGCCATCACGATTAATTCCAGCATCATTAACCATATTCACATTTGTTCCCAAATCAATCATTCCAGTGTGCATGACACCGAATTGGAGTTGGTTAACTAATAGTTTCATATCCAAAGCTTGTTGTAATAAATCAACTTGCCCAGGATAGAAATTACTAACACCAAAATGACGTACTTTTCCAGATTTTTGTAGTTTTTCAAATACACGAGCAATAGCTTCAGGTTCCATTAACGTATCAGGTCTGTGTAACAATAAGCTATCAATATATTCCGTATTTAATCGTTTTAAAATACCGTCAACACTTTTTTCAATGTGTTCAGCAGTAAAATTATACTCTACACCTGGAACGATACCACATTTTGATTGAAGAATAATGTCTTCACGTGATAACCCAGTTTCAGTAAATCCTGCCGCAAACACTTCTTCAGCTTTTCCTGCACCATAAATATCTGCGTGATCAAAGAAATTAATGCCATGATCAACTGATGTTTGAATCATTTCTGCAGCTTGCCCAGTCGACAATTCTGGCATGCGCATGCATCCCAAACCGACAGATGATACTTGAAGTTCGCTATCGCCTAAATTAATCATTTTCATTTTATTACCCCTTTTCAAGTCATGCCTTGATTCTAGCATTCAAATCAAGAAGGCGCTACCAAAACGATTACTTACTAGATATATAACTGGGTTTCTGCTGGCTTGGTTTCACTAATCACATCACCATTATGGACTGATAACATAACGGCAGCACGTGTATTCAACGCATCATAAAAATTATCACTATCCATAATGACGAAATTAGCTGGTTTTCCAACTTCAATTCCATAATGATCCATAACATGCATAGATTTAGCGCCATTAGTCGTCACAAATCGGTAAGCATTCATAATTTGACTATAACCCATAATCTGAGTCGCATGTAATCCCATGTGCAAGGCGTCTAACATGTTGCCATCTCCCATTGGATACCATGGATCTTTGATGTCATCTTCACCAAATGCAACGTTCAACCCATTCTCATCCAATTCTTTGACGCGTGTTAACCCACGACGCTTTGGATATGTGTCAAAACGTCCACCTAAGAACATATTTACAAGTGGATTAGCAATAAAGTTCATTTCTGACATCTTCAATAAACGCATTAATTTGTACAAATAAGCATCATCATATGAACCCATCGCTGTTGTATGTGATGCTGTAACCTTATCTTTCATCCCTGTTTCTAAAGCTAATGTCGCAACGGTTTCCAAGCTACGAGAACTAGGATCATCGATTTCATCCGTATGTGCATCAAATAATAAATTATATTTCTGAGCCAATTCAAAAGCGAAATGGAGTGATTCAACTGCATATTCTCTATTAAATTCAAAATGGGGAATTGCACCAATTGCATCCACTCCTAATTCAGCAGCTTTTGTCATTAATTCCTTCCCATTTGGAAATGATAAAATACCTTCTTGTGGGAAAGCAACTAATTGTAATTCCATCCAAGGTTTAACTTCTTCGCGGACCTCAATTAAAGCTTTCAAAGCCACTAAATCAGGATCAGTCACATCAACATGTGAACGAACAAACTGAACACCATGGGCTGCCTGCATTTTTAATGCTGTAACAGCACGTTCTTTAACATCTTCATGGGTTAACGTCTTTTTACGTTCAGACCAAATCCGAATGCCATCAAATAAAGTCCCAGATTCGTTCCATTCCGGATCACCTGCTGTGAGCGTTGAATCCAAATGAACATGTGGATCAACAAATGGCGGTAACATCAATTTATCGGTTGCATCAATGACTTTTTCATCAGCATTTTGTTGTAAATTTACCCCAATCTCAGTAAACATGCCATTTTCTACTCGAATATCTTGTAATTCTTCTTTATTTTCAATATGTACTTGTTTAATTAACATCGATTATCACTCCTCATTAAATTATCTATCATTCAAATTGTACATGACTTACACCCAATTTAATATTTTTAGTTAACTAAAAAAAGATTAATTCCAAGAATACTTAGAATTAATCTTTGAACTTTTATAATTAGTTTTTTTCTGCACCTAACTTAGTTGATTCATCTTCAATAAATTTAAAACCTGATTGTTTTTTTTCAGCTTGTGGATGTTTAGCACGTTCGTCCATTGCTTTTTGAGCCATTGCTTTGCGTTGTTCTTTACTCAACTTTGCCATTGCTATCGCCTCTTTTGATTTGGACAGTTATATTAAGTTCTAACTTCAACTTTCATTATAGTCCTATTTTATCAAAGTGGCACAAATTAAATCATTTATTTAAAATTACTGTTTTTTTGGGACGGTTGGTGTTGCTCTAAAAGCATTCACATTTTTATCCAAAATAACTTGTTCATTGCTTCCAGAATCTAAAATTGTATTTTGCGTTGACTTCTTTTCAACCAAAACAGTTGTTACTGTGACTTTTTTTAATTCTTCGGTTGCTAGTAACGCATCTACTTGTGCAGAAAATGCTGAATCGCCACTACCTGATTGAATTTCTGTAGCCACAACATTATTATTTGCAATATAATTACCATGTCCGGCAGCAAGTCGGATAATGACCGGTGTTGCACCAACTGGTTTAAGCGTGTTTTGATCAACCGTTTCTGAAAAATGATTTCCAATGACGGAATTATCATTACCGCTAATTGATAACAGCCCATATAAATCGTCTAATCCATTATCTCGATGTTGCATAGGCGCCCACGGTTCTTGATCATGCAGCATATGGTTTGAAGAAACCAATATCTCTGAGCAATTATCATCTAAAATAACCATTCCGGGATAAAATGCATGAATGCGATTATTTGTAACAGACGATTTCGTCACGCCAGATAATGAAATGCTACTTGCACCTCTTGGGAAAATATTATTAGTCGTAATTAGCAGTCCTCCGAAGTTTTCCGCAAAAATGGTATAGCCATTAAATCCAGCGCCCATTAAATTTTCAGTTACTTTCGAAGCTTGTCCCCATCCACGTAGTTCAATACAATTACCACATTCAGCAATAAAATTATCGTGGATTGTTAATGCATCTGCGTTATAAATGGTTACACCATGTTCTAAGTAAACAAAACCCATTTCTGTAATACGGAATGAATCTTGTGCACTTGCAACATAAATTCCAGTCTTACCATTCACATACGTATTTTCTGGATTTTTTTCGCCTGTGCCATCATCAATAAAGTGTAACCCATCAATATTAAAGTTCGAAAATTCGACTGAACTAATACGCGGATTTCCTTCTCTTGCAACATAGAAAGCTGCACCTTCAGATTCTTCATCCGTTGTTTTAGGATCGAGGTCAACAAGAACACGACTACCACCAGGCCATAATTCATGTAAATTTGACCATTCGTTTTGTGGTACGTTAAACCGAATGCTTGATGACGTAAATCCATGCCCAGATCCTTGAATTTTAAGAAAACTAATATCTATTAAGACTTGTGTACGCAAGTGATAATCAGCTGGTGGTAGATAAATAACTGCCCCTGGTTTTCCACCATCATTGCTATTACTATCAGTTTGATGACTTTTAATATCAGTAATAATACTATTAATAACTTCCCCAATATCTTCGTACGGGTTACCAATAGGCCATTTTGTTACATCATAATAATTTTTGTTTGTCATTATTTTACCCTCCAATTTTGTTAAATAACCCTATCATTCAGATAACATTTTTTCAGCTAAAGCGAAGTTTCCAACATTGGCTGATCCATTATTAGCAACTTGTGGTGCTGTAATATATTGATCTAATGGAGGAACGTCAACATAATCATTTAAAATTTCTTTGAATTCATGTCGCACTTTTTCCAATAAAACATCATTTGTAACGCCGCCCCCAAAAATAATTTTATTAGGACGTAAACTTAACGTTGTTTGAACGGCAGCCTGAGCAATATAGTAGGCCATAATATCCCAAGTTTTGTCTGTTAATGGGACATCTTTACCTTTTTTACCAGTCCGTGCTTCAAATGTTGGTCCAGCAACTAAGCCCTCTAAACAATCACCATGAAATGGACAGACACCTTTAAAATCAAGATCATCAGGATGTCTCTTAACTAAGACATGGCCCATTTCAGGATGGCCAATACCGCCAACTAAGTGGCCATCAATTACTGCTCCAGCGCCCACACCAGTTCCAATTGTGTAATAAACAAGTGAATTAATTTTCTCATTAAACAATGTCGACATTGTATATTCACCGTAAGCTGAACCATTTACATCCGTTGTCCAAAATGTTGGAATATCCAGTTTGCCCTTAAGAAATCCCAAGAAATCCGTATCACCCCAACCCGGTTTTGGTGTTTTCGTGATAAATCCATATTTAGGTGACGTTTTTCTGATTTCAATTGGTCCAAATGAGGCAACACTAAGTGCAGCTATTTCAAATTGCTTAAAATAGTCTACGACTGCCGTTAATGTTTCAACAGGTGTAGTCGTGGGAATTTGAATTTGATCCTTTACTTGATAATCTTCGTTACCTACCGCGCATACAAATTTAGTGCCACCTGCTTCAATACTTCCTAATAACATTACATTGTTCCTCCAAGTTCATATATTTTAATATCATAATTAGTTGAATCGCTACTTGTTTCAACTATAAGTTCCTTTTCATCATAAACCCTTTCAGAGAAACATGCTTCTCCATTATTCACAAATAATTCTGCTGAACTGTTGTCCATTAATAAATGAACATCCAATTCATTGGCAACGCTCACATTAGTTTCTCGAAGTAAATCGTCATTATACTTTTGTAATGTTACCTTACCTGTTGCAGCTTGATAGCTAACTTTTATTAATAATTTATTATCGCTATTTTTAATTTTAACGCTGACATTTTCTTGCCCATTAAAGTTCGCTAAATACTCAAAACTCTTTGTAGGGGCTTCAAAAATAGTGGTTGTATCCTTAGGTTTAGTGACATCTAATAATACTTTTTCGCGCAATTTTTTAATTTCTTCAACTGGTGTCATCAATAATTTACCATTTTTCATATTTAATTCTCTTGGAAATGTTAGTGCGCCTGCCCAACCATCTTCCTGTTCTGGCATGGGGCTCTCCCACATGTCCATCCATGCAAATATGATCCTTCTACCGTCAGGCGTAACCATTGATTGTGTTGCATAGAAATCATGTCCATAATCTAATTCAGTGAACTCACCATGATGTAATGAATGTGTCTCTTCATCAAATTTTCCAGTCAGATATCCTGTTTGGAAGAAATTTCTATATTTTAATTTATCAGCTTTAATTCCTTGTGGTGACATTACTAAAACGTCTTGTCCGTCAATTTCGAAAAGGTCAGGACATTCCCAAACGAATCCTTCAGAATCAACTGATTTAGCAGTTGCAATAGGTCCTAAGTAGTCCCAATGTTCTAAATCATCTGAGTTATACATAAGAACTCGACCCAAGCCATCCTTATTTTTGCTTCCGATTACAATATTATATTTTCCATTTTCAAACCAAATTTTTGGATCTCTAAAATCAGCATCATTATCTACAGGAGGCATTGAAATCACTGGATTACCAGCAAATTTTTCAAAAGTTATGCCATCATCACTAACGGCTAGGTTTTGATTCTGCCAATAACTATCCGGATCATTTTTGTCTTTCAAATTATGTCCTGTATAAATTAAATAGAGACGCTCATCCTTCACAATTGCGCTACCTGAAAAACAGCCATCCTGATCTTCTTGATCACCAGGAACCAAAGCAATTGGTAAGCTTTCCCAATTAACTAAATCTTTACTTCTTGAATGACCCCAATGCATTGGTCCCCACTGTGTTGAATTTGGATGATGTTGATAAAAGATGTGATAGTACCCTTTAAAAAAGCAAAACCCATTTGGATCATTCATCCAACCTGCTGGTGCCGTAATATGATACTTTAATCGATATCTTTCATCAGTTACCTCTGGATAATTAATCGTTTCATTTTTCAAAATTGTCTTCTCCTCGTTCTATATGTTAACCGGTTGTCATTATCTTAAAATAAAAACGCACCTACTATGCCGTTTCTCCTTTATATAATTGTACCGGTAGTACTACTTGCATAGGTGTCTCTTTACCTTCTATTTTCTTCATTAAAATATCAATAGCTGCATCAGCCATCTGTTCAATTGGTTGAATAATTGTTGTTAGTTCTGGTTTAAATAATCGAACAACATCTGTCCCATCATAGCCAATAACAAGTAAATCTTCAGGTACTCGTTTGCCATATTCTCTAGCTATTTTTATGATCAAACTAGCGTCTGTATCATTCGAAGCAAAAATACCATCCACTCGTTTAAGATCCTCAAAAATTCTTTTAATAACTTTTGTTTTTTCTGTTTCTGTCCAATTAAAATCAATTGTATACGTTACGGCTGGCAACCCATGTTCACTCATAATTTTCTCGTATGCCCTACGTCTATCTCGAGCAGGCGTTTCTAAATCATAAGGTCCATTTGTATGTACAATTGAGGTTGCCCCATGTTCTAATAGCAATTCTGTTGCCATTTTACCGCCACTATAATTATCAGAAGAAACGACCGGAATATCACCATTCATAATTCTATCAATTGCGACAATTGGTAAATTTGTATTATGATATTCTTCAATTCCTTCATTATGTGCTCCAACAATTAGCCCATCAACTTGATTTGCCATTAGTTTACGTAAATAAGTCACTTCTTTTTCTGAATCATTTTTTGAGTTACCGATAAGAACCTTATAACCTCTATTAAAAAGTTTCGTTTCTAAATGGTAAGCTAATTGTCCAAAAAAAGGATTCGCAATGGTTGGGAAAATAAGCCCTATTAGTTTTGTTTCTTTATTAAATAATTGTCTTGCAACATCATTAGGCTGATAATGTAACTCTTTCACAGCATCACGAACCTTTTTAACTGTCTTTTCGCTAAGATAACCTCTATTGTTCAACACCCTAGATACAGTCGTTTTAGAAACGCCTGCCAATTCAGCGACATCATCAAGTTTTGGATTTTGCATTTTATTTGCTCCTAAGTCGTCTAATTTTAGTTAAATTGTTACCGCTTAACTTTTAGTACTCTTAGTTTACCATAAAATAAGCAAAACCATTATCCCCACCATTAACTTTTTAAGCTGCTTCTTTTTTAGCTAATTCTAATCTAACTTTATCTTCATTTCGTTCAAATTTACCATAGAAAAACATTGGAACTGCAGCAAGTATGAACAGCATGGCTGGAATCCAGATAAAACTTAAGTTAATGCCTAATAAAGATTGACTCGTTTGAGTGTGATTGGGTATATATCCAAAGAATTGCATTACTTGTGATGGAATAAATCCGCCAATCCCACTACCTGCTTTAACACAGAATGCACTTCCAATAGCTGTTAAAAAGCCACTGGCTCTGATTCCTGTTTTCCATTGACCAAAATCAACCGCATCAGCCAACATTAGGAATGGCATTGCAGCTGCAACACCCGTTCCAATTGATCCTAGGCAATATAAGATAACAACCCAAACTTGATTACTACCAACTGCTTGAAGCAACATGTTACAGATTGCTCCCATCAATAGTGCTCCAATTAGAACCGTTCTTTTATTTGTACGTTTAACAAGTAATGGAATTGATATCATCCCTATAACAGCAACAACAGATAAAGAACCAGCAACTGCGACTAATGATTTTGCATGGATATTATATTGAAAATAATAAATCATGCCTGAACTTCTAACAGTTGTTCCAATCCAATAGAATAAGTTGGAAATAACCAATAAAATCCAAGGCCAATTACTTTTTGTTGCTTTAACACTCTGTTTTAATGATATTGATTTCGTAATCGTTGTATTAATTTCTCGTAAATTTAAAAAGGCAATTAAAAAGGCAATAATGGAGATAATCCCTAAAATAATCATTGCATATGAGAATCCTTTACGATCATTTCCTTGCCCTAATATTTGAACTAATGGTAAAACAACACCATTAGCAACCAATAGACCAACATTTCCTCCAACCATTCGATATGAATTCAAAACCGTTCTTTGGTCTGAATCATTTGTTAAGTTAGGTAAAATCGACGTCATAGGGGTACTAATTCCGGTATATATAATTCCTGCAATGACGTAAACAACTGATGCATAGATAACTTTGGACGATCCCGATAAATTCGGTGTAGTAAATGTTAACCATGTAAAGAATGCAAATGGTACACATAACCACAAGAAATACGGCCGACTTTGTCCCCATTTTGTATGTGTATGATCAATTAAAAAGCCCCATATTGGTGCATCAAACATATCAACGCATCGTGTGACGAGCAAGATAGTTCCAGCTACACCAATCCCAATTCCAAAAACATCTGTATAAAAATATAACAAGTACGTACTAATACTTACAAATAGAATATTTCCGCCAAAATCTGTAAGTGAATAACTTAGTTTTCGAAAAAGAGGAATTTCTTCAACTTGATTTGTATCTACGTTTACTTTGTTTTCCATTCTATTTACCCCATTCTATTTGTTTAATAAATGTCCCATTTCACTAAAAAATAGCAATTGCCTGTACCTATAAACTCAACTTTTAGAAAGCGCTTTCTGAAAGAATAACCAAAGTATAACCTGTTTATATTTTTATGTCAACCGGTTGTCATTTGTTTTTTTATTAATCAAAAAGCATCTCATTTATTAATAAATGAGATGCTTTTTCTTTCTATAATAACTTTTAAAGACTTTCTCCATTTGTTTCAATTACATTTTTATACCAAGTAAATGAGTCTTTTTTATAACGTTTCATCGATCCATTGCCCTCATTATCACGATCAACATAAATCATACCATAACGCTTTTTCATCTCACCAGTTGTAAATGATACTAAATCAATAACACCCCATGGTGTATATCCTAAGACTTCAACACCATCATAATCAACTGCTTTTTCGATTGCTTCAATATGTTCTTTTAGATAACTTACACGTTCAGGATCATGAATTTCATGATTATCTTCAAGCTTGTCAATCGCGCCAAAACCATTTTCAACAATAAATAACGGTAACTGATAGCGATCATATAATCGATTTAACGTATATCGTAAACCATCGGGATCAATTGCCCAGCCCCAGTCACTAGATTTAATATACGGATTAGGAACCCCATTAGGTAGTCCACCATTCACAACATCACCTAAATGATCTGCTTCAGCATCTGCTTTAACAACTGTTGACATATAGTAACTGAATCCTAGATAATCAACTGTCCCTTTTTTCAATATCTCCATATCGCCTTCTTGAATCCCAACATCATAATTGTGACGTTCAAACTCTTTTAGTGCATAACGTGGGTATTCTCCACGAACATGAACATCTGGGAAAAAGAAGCGTTGATGCATTGCCTCTTCAGCAGCCATGATATCTTCCGGATCACATGAATAAGGATAAATTGGTACGTGTGATACCATGCATCCTATTTCAAAATCAGAATTAATTTTTTTACCAGCAATAACCGCCTTAGCGCTAGCCAAGAGTTCGTTATGTGCAACTCGATACATAATTTCTTTGGGATTTTCACCATCGTTCACAATAACTCCAGAATTAGTCCACAAAAAGATGGGGTTATTTGTATCCATTTGATTATTAATTTCATTAAATGTCATCCAATATTTTACTTTAGATTGATAACGTTTAAAGCAAACCGTAGCAAAATTTTCAAAAAAATCAATTAATTTACGATTTCTAAAACCACCATATTCTTTAGCTAAATGGAGTGGCATTTCAAAATGCGATAGGGTAATCACTGGTTGAATACCTTTTTTTAATAATTCATCAAAAACATCATCATAAAATTGTAATCCCGCTTCATTTGGTTCGCTTTCATCTCCCATTGGGAAAATACGTGACCACGCGATTGATGTTCGTAAGCACTTCAATCCCATTTCAGAGAAAAATTGAATATCTTCTTTGTAATGATGATAAAAATCAATTGCATCATGATTCGGATAAAATTTATCTGTTTCAATAGTTTCCGTAATTTCCCGCGGAACACCATTTGCTCCTGCAGTCATCACATCAATAACACTTGGCCCTTTTCCATCAACATTCCAGCCGCCTTCAAACTGATGAGCAGCCAAAGCGCCACCCCACAAAAAATCCTTCGGTAATTTAGACATTTTATTTTTCTCCTTTTGGAATTAATTCCATTATTGGTTCTCCATGGTGAATTTCATTTTGCGTATACGCAATAACATCTTCGTAATCATCTGAATTAGTCACAATTACAGGTGTTACTACTGAAAATCCTGATTCTTTTATCTTCTCTTGATCAAATTCAACAAGTAAATCACCCATTTTTACATAATCATGATTTTTAACTTGTGTTGCAAAATATTTTCCTTTTAATTCAACGATATCCATTCCAATATGAATTAAAACTTCTACACCATCTACAGATTTTAATCCAATCGCATGTTGTGTCTCTGTAGTCATGACAACCTGACCATCAAATGGTGCATATATTTTATTATCCGTTGGATTTACAGCAACACCTTTGCCCATTGCACCAGATGAAAATACTTCATCCTCTACTTCTGTTAACGCAATTACTTTCCCTGTTACAGGGCTATTAACAACGCCTGGTGCATTTATTACTGGCGTACTCATAACTGGTGCGACCTTAGCTGGTGCATCATCTAACTGTGCTTCCATTGTTGCGACTTCACTAACTGTTTCACCCGTACCAAAAATTTGAACAAGTAGAACTGAACCCACAATTGCTACAATACATCCAACAACCATACCAATAAATGAGTGTGGGTATTTAGGACTAATTGCATTTACAATGGTTAATAAACTTGGTAGTCCAGCATAAGCAAAATAATATGAATTAAAGAAACTTGTAATTAATGCACCAAACGCTCCTGAAATACAACCAAAGATAAATGGTTTTTTAAATCTTAATGTCACACCATAAATTGCTGGTTCTGTAATCCCAAATAATCCTGTAATAAATGCTGAAAGAGATATATTTTTTAATTCTCTGTTCTTAGACTTAATAAATACACCTAAAACAGCACCAACTTGTGCGACCACTGCAATTGTTTGAAAAGCCTGAAATGAGTCCATTCCATTCATTTTGAAATTGGCCATAACCATTGGCGTAACACCCCAATGGATACCAAAAATAACAAGTACTTGCCAGAAACCACCAATAATAACACCTGCTAAAGGTGGTGCAACTTTAACTAAATAATTATATCCTTTTGCGATTCCTTCAGCTCCAAGAGATGAAAGTGGTCCAATAATTAAGATTGTTAAAGGAACCATAATTAATAGACATAATAATGGAACAGCAAGTTCTTTAATAATGTCAGGTATCTTTTTACTCAAGAATCTTTCAAGATAAGAAAGAATCCAAACTAAAAATAATGGTGGCAATACTGATGATGTATAAACTGTTTGAGATAATGGAATACCCATAAAGTTAATACTTGTACCGCTAGCAATAGTTCCAGCCATCTCTGCCCATGTGGGACTAACTAATGCAGCACAACATGCAACAGCGATTAAACTGTTTGTTTTAAAATGTTTAGCTGCCGTTATGGCAATAAATATTGGTAAGAACGTAAATGGTGCCCAAGAAATAAAGCTTAAAACTTGATATGTACCACTTTTAGGAAAATTTGGCATAGCTAAAGTAATTAGAATTAAACTCCCTTGAATAATACCTGCCGCGGCCAATATGTAAACGAATGGGGCAAAAACCGCAGACATTGTTGCAATAACTCGATTCATTATACTTGTTTTTGGTGCTTCTACTTCCTCTACTTCTGAACTATCAATCATTGCTGAGAATGCATCATAAACATCCGCAACATGTGGTCCAATAACTACTTGGAATTGTCCACCACTTTCAACAACAGTGATAACGCCTGCCATTGCTGATATTTTTTCTTTAGCATCTGAAGGAACCTCATGTAGCACTAGTCGTAACCGTGTCGCACAATGCGTTGCTCCTGCTAAATTTTTTTCTCCACCAATTGCTTCTAAAATATCTGTAGCTAATTTTGTATAATCTCTAACCTTACTTGCCATATTTTTCTCCTCCTCAGATAAAAACGAATAAATAGAAAAAAATTGTAAACCCTTACAAATCTTTGTATATGTATATTTTAATTGTACGTGCACAATAAGTCAACACTTTTTTTGTAACCCTTTTCATCTAGATGTACAAGGCGGGAACAATGTTATACAATAAAGGATACATTATTTTAATGGAGGCATGAAATGTTAAAGTATCAAGAAATTGCTGATCAAATTGAGCTTGCAATTAAAAATAAAAATTTGAATCAAGGGACGCAACTCCCTAGTCTAAATGAACTTATTGCCAAATATGCCGTCAGTAAGACGACACTCGTTAAAGCTCTCACAACTTTAGAAGATAAGGGTATTATTTATCAAGTACAAGGTAGCGGAATTTTTGTTCGTCGTCAAAAAAGAGACGGTTACATCGCTCTAATGACGAACATGGGCTTTACAAAAGATTTAGAAAACAGTAAATTATCTACAAAAGTGATTGATTTAAAAGTTGAACTACCCAATGCTGATGTAGCCAGGGAATTAAATTGTGCTCCGGGTGAGGAAGTTTATTTAATAAAAAGAATTCGTTACATCGATAATCAAGTTCTCTGTATTGAGAGATCCTACTATCGAAAAAAACTTGTTCCTTATCTTAATCGCGAAATAATCAGTGAGTCTATTTTTAATTACTTGAAAGAAGTTTTAAAATTAAAAATAGGTTTCTCCGATAAATATTTACGTACAGACACCCTTAAAAAGACAGAATCAACCCTTTTAGAACTACCAGAAAATTCGCCTGGACTCTATATTGATGAACTTTTTTATACAGTAAGCGGTGAACCTTTTGATCTTTCTCAAACTATTTATAACTATAAACATGCTAACTTTTTTATTCAAAGTGGACAAAAATAAAACCATAATTAATAAATTAAAAACCTCAGGGCAATCACTTAAAAAGGTGATTACCCTGAGGTTTTTAATTTATTTCAAGATTCATTTAAAGAATTCTATTTAACTTCCATCTCTTTAATTTTATCGTTAATTTCTTTTTCAACTTTACGATGTTTGGGTGATAATCCTTCGGCAAAAAACAAGACACTACCGATTGCTAAGACATAAGTTAGGCCCATTGTAGAACTGTTCCAGAAAGATGCTCCATAATAAAGAATGCTGCGAGCACCATCATACAAGAAACGCATTGGTAACCATGGAAGAACCCAATCTTGGTAGAATTGAGGTACTAATGGTTGTGCCATTGCCAATAAAGGAATTGAGAAAAATAGTAAGAGGACAAATATAATTACCCCTGGGAAACCAATCCATGTCAATACCCCTGAGAATAACATTATAAAAGCAAAACTTGTAAATGATAAGAACGATGCAATTGTTATAAAATGTGTAAAATCAAATCCTAAAATCCATGTCGCATACGTAGCTGTTGCAAATCCAGTTAAAATTGCAAGTGCTACAGCTGAGATAATGAATGATGATTTAAATGAAAACTTGTGTTTCATTGATTTAAATTCTCTTGAATCTCCAGCGTAGAATAATAATAAACTAATAACCATGCTTGCAATCCAGACGGGTTGGAAGAACGAACTATTCGCTGATGTTAATCCAGCGGTTGAATGTCTAACGGTTGTTTTTACAGTGATTGGGTTATTTAACTTCAATGCAGTCACAGCGGGGACACTCATATTGGCTTTTGCCATATTTGTTAAAATTCCGGCTGAAATACCACCACCAATTTTTGTAACTATTGTTGATAGTGTCGAACCTAAAGTCGTTGACAATGTAGCATTTTTTGCTTCATTTGTTACAACAGTTACATTTGTAACATCTTTTGTTGTTGGATCAGCTAATTTTCCAATTGATGCCGAGAAATCTTTTGGAATTACAATAGCCGCATAATAATGTTGTTTATCCATTGCACTCTTAAGTGCCTTATCACTCTTAACGATATGCCAATCTAACGCCTTATTTTTGCTTCTAGTTAGATTTTCAACGATTTTGTTACCTTGCTTACCACTATCTTCATTAACAATGGCAACAGGTACATCTTTGAGCTCTGATTTTACAGATGGGATTTGCATCACCACCATAATAAATGTAAGTAATACCGAAACTAAAATGGCGAAACCTAAAAATTTATTTTTAAACATAATCATATTCCTCTTTTCTTTTTGAGTGAGCACTCAATCAATTACAAATACGATTATAACCTATCCACAAGTTTAGTCAACCCTAACTTTTAAATATAAACTATCAAAATAATAAGTTTGTCTTTTGTCATCGCTATCAATTGTGTCATAATAGGGCTATAAATAGGATGGTGAATATTATTAAAAATTCTGAATTAAAATTATATGCCAACTCGGATTTATTTAGAGATATAACAGATAAACAAAAACAAATTTTAATCGCCGCAATTGAATTATTCTCAGAAAAAGGCTATGCAAATACAAGTACAAAAGAAATTGCAAAAAAAGCTGGCGTGGCTGAAGGTAATATTTTTAGTAAATATAACAATAAACAAGGCTTACTTAACGCCATTATTGCCCCTGTCATTAAATCCATCTTACCTTCTGCAATGCACGACTTATTAGACGAGTCCATTGATCATTCAAATTTAACTTTGGATTCATTAATTCGTCCTTTGTTAAAAAATAGAATTATTTTTTTGCAAGAAAATGCTAAAGTTCTTAAAATTTTCATTTCTGAACTACTTTATGATAAATCGGTTGTTAAACAGTTATTAGAAAATATTCCCGCCCCATACTGGACGGCACTCAATTCAACTATTGATACACTAAAAGAAAAAAAACTAATTGTCAGTTGGGATAATCTCGAAATTCTTAAGGTTATTTGGTCAACTATAGGTGGTATTGTACTTGGTTATCTTCTTTTTGATCAATCGTTAACAAAAGAAAGTATTGAACATTCAGCAGATGCTCTGATAAACGCACTTAGTGTTTGATAAAAATAAATAATTAAAAATACCCATCGAGTAAACAAGTTACTGTAAAACCTTGTTTACTCGATGGGTATTTTTAATTCAAAGCAGATTATTCATACTAACTAATCTTTTTAATTACGCAGGAATACTATTAATAAATGTTTCTACTTCTTGTTTCGTTTTACGATTTTTATTAACTAAACGTCCTGTTTCTTTACCATTTTCATATGCAATAAAACTTGGAATACCGAAGACACTTAACTCAACAGCTAAGTCCATATTTTCATCTCGATCGACAGCTAAGAATGTGTATTCAGTATATTCTGATTCAATATTAGGCATTTCAGGTTTAATAAAAGCACAATCTGGGCACCATGTTGCAGAAAAAAATAGGATATACTTTCCATCTTTAATTTTATCCATTAATTCACTTACCGTTGTTTCTTTTTCTATACTTTTCATTTTTGCTACCTCCACTAATATGCTTACTTTTTATAAGTATATATCAGATTAGCCATTTTCAATTAAAATATGCTTGCTTATTTATTTTTATCTCTGATTAGTTTAGCTTCTTTATTACCTATATATAGGCTGTATGCAGAATACAATAATACTACAATAACAATCCATTGAATCACACTTGTATTAATATTCTTAACTAAAAGTACCGCAACTAAAACACCTATAATACCAAAAACAGAAAATAAGGTTATTTTTCTAGAATATTGATTGAGTTTTATAAATTGCATACTTCCTATTGGTAAAGAAAATGCACATCCCCCCATCATAATTGGAAATGCAGCAATCGGATCCATTCCCATCGCATAGACAGTTGCCATTGTTAATGAAAATGAGCCTATTCCAATATTATTTAATGCGCCATAAATAAATAATAAAAATCCTGTTACAACTAATTTCCAGCCAAATAGTTCGGTAGCGGTCCCACTAGCAGTGATTAGGCCTAATTTACCAGCGATGATTAACGCGGTTGCAACAAGTAATCCAACGATAACAAATGATCTAATACTATTTTCAGGTAATCTAACAACAAATCTCGGACCAATATAAGCACCCAGCACTTGGCAAATAATACAGACTAGTAACGTCTTAGTACCAACATTGATACTTGTAATATACGCCAGCGACATGACAAATATTGGAATAACATCTTGCGCATTTAACGTACCTGGTAATTTTTTCATAGAAACCCAATTAGCTTTCTGGTATATTGCTGTTGATATGGCAAAATCTGAAATTCCAAAAGTAGAAAAGAAAAAAATAACAATCTGCGATATTGGTGTCCATACTGAACTGGCCGGTTCTTTCATGAAGTCTGATTTATGTCTCATTAAATCACGCATAAAATAACAGATAAATATAAAATTAATAACAATAATTGCCGCAATCAACGTCTTTTGCATGATTAAATCTCCTAGTTAAATGAATCATAATAGTACAGTTTAACTCAATTTATTCCTAGATAAAATAGTCTATATTAATTTTTCTATTTTATACTATATAATTAGTCCTTTAAAGTCTAAAATTAGAAATATAAGGTATGCTACTGTTAATTGTTTATATAATTTATAAAAGGAGATGCACTATGCTAACAGACTTTTTTGCTTATAATTCATTTAGTCATTTGAAACTAAAGGTAGATTCATTGATTCCATATGGTTTTACAAAAACAGCAGAAGAAATCTATAATTATCAAGTTTCAATTCTTAATAATCAATTTATACTAACCGTCTCAATTTCCCCCTCTGAAAAAATTAATACTACTATTATTGATGCTCTAACTAAAGAAGAATATACACTTTATAAAAATCAGTCTGCAACAGGATCATTTGTCAGTTCAATCAGAAAATCAGTGATTGAACAACTGGATTTAATTGTTGCTAGTTGTTTTGAAACTACTCCAGTATTCCAAACTGCTGATTCACAATCTATCATTAATTATGTACAAGAACATTATCAGACCAATCTAGAATTCCTCTGGAAACAGTTTCCAAATGACGCTGTTTTACGTCGATCAGATTCTAAAAAATGGTATGCCGCTTTAATGAAAATTCCAGCAACTAAAATAGGCTTGGATTCCGAGAAATTAGTTGAAATACTTAATATTCGAATGGATCCTGACCTGCTCATCAATAAAATAGACAAAAATCAAATTTTTCCAGGGTACCATATGAATAAAAAACACTGGGTTTCAATTTTATTAAATGGCCAAAATAATTTAGACACTGTTTATTCTTATATTGATACTAGCTATGGACTAGCTAAATAAAAGGCGAACTAAAAAAATCCATTCTAATAGTCAACAAAATTTGAACTTGTTTACTTAGAATGAATTTTCGCTTATCATTAAACACTTGTACTTTTTTAGTATATACGTAGCTTTGTAGCTCAATTTTATCTACTTATTAATATTTTCTTTAAATAGGTTGTATATATCATCAACTGTATTCGATTTTTTTAATTCTTCCACAAATGAGTCATGGACAAGTAATTTCGATGTATTTGATAAATACTGTAAATGCTTTCCATCATCTTTTTCTGGAATTAGAAATGAGATAACTGTATCTACTGGCTGATTATCAAATGTTTCCCATTCAATAGGCTCACGTAATTTAACAATTAGCATTGCTGATTTATTAATCGATTCATCCTGTGCATGAGGTATCGCAATGCCTTTTTCCATCCCTGTCGTTCCCTCAGACTCACGAATCTTATACTTATTTAAAATATAACTTTCATTATTCGTATATCCTAATTTTTTAGCAAAATTTGCTAAAAAATGTAAGAGTTCTTCTTTATCAGAAACGGCTACGTTCAATTCAATGTTTTTTCTTTTCAATATATTATCGAATTCATTTTCATTCATTTTTATATCATTATCTTGCTCTTGTTCAAAGTTGGTATTACTACCTACATTCATCACTAAACTATTATTTTTTTTAGCTTGGCGACCAGCAATAGCGGCTAGTAAGACAGCAGATACAAGTGATCCAATAATAATCCATAATACCCACAGTAATGGTTTATTCACTAACGGTAATACAATAAATCCACCATGTGGAGCCGGTACACTAATTCTAGTTACATAGGTTAAAATCGCAGCAATCGAAGAACCAACCATAAATGCAGGAATATTTAGTAGCGGATTCTTTGCCGCAAATGGAATTGCACCTTCTGTAATATGAGTTGATCCTAATAAAAAGTTAACGTAACCTGCGCTGCGCTCTTTATCTGAGTATGCTTTTTTGTTGAACAGTACAGCAAACCCTGTTGCCAATGGTGGCGCAATACACGCTGCAGAAACTCCTGCCATAAAGAAATAATTTCCCTGTGCTAAAAGAGCTGTTCCGGTTAAATATGCTGCTTTATTAATTGGCCCACCCATATCTGAAGCACACATAATTCCAACAACTAATCCTAATAGAATGGGACTTGAATTTTCTAAACCCTTTAAAAACGTCATCATTCCTTCATTAATTGTTGCCATTGGAACTGATAGATACCAAATAATAGAGCCTGATAAAAATACTCCAATTACAGGTAAAATAAAAATGGCTTTCAGTCCATCTAATGATTTAGGTAGTTTTTTTAATAAGAACTGTAATATTAAAATCGTATACCCTGCTAAAAATCCACCAATTATTCCACCTAAAAATCCCGTTCCATTTGTATATGCTATCATTCCCGTTACAAATCCAACTATCAATCCAGGTCTTTTACCAATAGCCTCAGCTATATAGGCACATAGAATTGGAACCATAAGATTCATTGCAAATCCGCCAATAGTGTTCAATAAATGTGCTATATCGTTATATTGAGGGCTTTTTATGTCTGCTGAATTAATTCCCCAAAAAAATGATACGGCTGTTAACACTCCCCCAGCAACTACTATTGGTAACATATGTGACACTCCATTCATCACGTACACATACATTTTGTGCCAAAATGAGCCAGATAAATTTACTGTTTCTTCATTCGATGAAATTTTTGCTCCTTTTCGATGATAGGTAGGTAAATTATCATCTGTCAATATTTGATCAATTAATACATCTGCCTCTTTCATACCTTTCGTAACTGACACATTTATCATTTTTTTACCATCGAATCGATCAATATCTACATCTTTATCTGACGCAATTATTACACCATCAGCATCATCAATTTCTTGTTGTGAAAACGCATTTTCTATACCACTTTGACCATGAGTTTCAACTTTAATTGATATACCTCTTTTTTTAGCGGCTTGTTCTAAGGCCTCTTGCGCCATGTATGTATGCGCAATTCCTGTTGGACATCCAGTAGCTGCAATTATTTTATATTTTGTCATCTTAATTCCTCCTTAATATTAGATATTTTTACCTGCTTAGTCAGCTCTTTTACATTCGAAAAATCTGTTAACCCTTTTGAAAATGCCGTTGAACTCGCGGCTGCTATACTTTCTCTAAATACTTCTTCTATTTTTTTGTCCCCTATCGCTACCCCTGCTAAAAAAGTTCCCAACATGGTGTCGCCGGCCCCAGCCGTGTTAACAACGGTTCCTTTAGGGACAGTTCCATATAACACAACCTCTTTATTTATAAACATTGCACCACCGCCACCCAATGATAATAAAATATTTTGTGCACCCAATTTAATTAATTCTTTTGAATAAGTTATCAATTCATGTTGAGATAGTTTATGTTCTACGCCAAACCAACTCATTAATTCTTCATCATTTGGTTTTAAAATATAAGGATTATATTTCAATGTATCCAGTACGGTTTGATAACTAGTATCCAAAACTAGCTTATATCCTTTTTCCTGCGCCTGCTTTGCGATACTAATTAAAATTTCTTCAGAGATTCCGTCAGATAAACTACCAGATACAACTAATGTATCCTTTTCATCTAAATTTTGAATCTTATCCATGAACTGATTTATTTCATCATCACTAACATGTGGACCTTTATTTACTAATTTATACTCCGTATCTTGCTGAATTACTCTTGTAAAAACATTAATTCGTGTATTAGCATCGATATGTACAAAATCAGTTTTTATATTGCACCTTGCCAACTCAGACTCAATATACGCATTAGTAAATCCTCCACCAACTCCAATAGCAGTACTTTCTACGCCTTTCTTTTTTAGAATAAAACTAACATTAACTCCTTTACCATTCGCTTGTATTTCATAATTTTCCGTTCTATTAACAATATTTTTTTTCATTTCATCGGTTTGGATAAAAAGATCAATAGCTGGATTCAATGTACATGTATATATCATAATTTTTACCCCTTTCTTCTACCTACCAATACTACATCTGACAGAAATGAAAAGGTTTTCAATATATGATTTTGTATGCTACAATTGAAAATAAACAAACAATCAAGGTGAGGTGACCAGTAATGTCTCTTAGTAACTCCGAAAAGATTCTTTGGCAAGTCATTCAAGATAACCTAGAAGATATTCCGATATTAACAATAACCAACCTTAGCGATTTAGCTCATGTATCAACCGCTACAGTCGTACGAACGCTCAAAAAAAAAGGCTACAGCGGTTATATGGATTTTAAACAATCTATAATTACTAAAGAAAAAGAAAAAAAATATAAGAATATTCAGAATATGGATCACGATATCCAACAAGTCATTATGAAGAATGAACATGAACTTAATAACACACTACGTATGCTTGACGTTAATACCATAGAAAAAACAGTTCAAAAAATTAAACGTTCAAAAAAAATATACATTTTCTCAAGGGGTTTTTCTGAATTAATTGCAATTGAAATGCTAACAAAATTTGAATTATTAAATAAAAATTGTGTCAGTTTTACGGATCCCAATATTATTAAACAAATTAGTCACAGGATTACATATAATAATATTTTAATTATTATTTCATTGAACGGAACTACTGCAGAACTCCTTGAAGGTGCTAAAAATACGTATAAAAATGGAGCCGATATTATTGTATTAACAACCAACAAATTAAGTCCACTTATTAAATATTCAGATTCCGTGTTTATCGGATTTAAATCTGAAATTTCATATTTCCCTGAATTTGAAGTTAAATCTCGTTTACCATTACAGGTAATGAGCCGTATACTTTTAGATTCTTATGCAATTCGAACAAAGAAAGCTAGCAAATAAATTTATTTCACTTCTACTTTTTTTCATTACTAAATCATTAAAAATAAAGAGGCTAAACATGACGTTTAGCCTCTTTATTTTACTATTTTAATACCTTATCAAACCACGATGTAGCAGTACTTTCAAGAACGACATTTAAATCTTCAATATTCTTTTTACCAACTGTGTTCATCCATTCTTTACCTTTTTCTTCACCATCTTTAGCAAATGGTTCGATACCTTTGCTCCATGTTGCACGTCCACAAAGTACACCATTAAATGTTGATTTTGCTTCATGAGCAAATACTAAAGTATCTTGGAATAATTGTGCCGATACACCACCACTTAAGAAAATAAATGGTAATTTGGTTGCATCACTTTGTTCTTTAAATATATCTAATGCTTCTGTCTTAGAATATACCACCTCATTATCGTCGTTAAACCCTTCCACATAATCCATATTGACTGGCACTTCTACTTTAAGTACATCTACTTTATATTCAGGTTTAGAAAATTCTTTCATCATTTCAATAACTTTATGAGGTTTTACTTTAGCATACTCTGAACCTTTAACATCGTCATTAGTTGCATCATAAGAAACCAATTCTAAAAATAATGGCATATCTTCTGCAGCACATTCTGAACCAAGACGCTCCATATATGCATGTTTCATATTATTAATCTCAGCATTTTCGTCTATATCATAATAAAGTAAGAATTTAATAGCGTCAGCGCCCTCTTCTTTAAGACGACGAACTGACCAATCTGGTAATAAGTCAGGTAAGCGACCTGGGGTAGTAACATCATAACCCGTTTTTTCGTATGCAACTAGTAATCCAGTACTTGCATTACGGACCTTTGCTGCTGGAAGACCATATTCTGGATCAAGTAATATTGCTGAAGCGTATGGTGTTAATTCTGATGAAATTACTTTTTTAAATTCAACGATATCTTCTTCATTTGCTGGCTTATTTGCTGCTGCTGCCAACATTTTTTTTAAAGATCCTCGTTGATCAATTGCTAATGCTGCAATTACGCCTTTTTCATTTGAAAGTGCTTTAAGTCCTGCCAATTTATTTGGTGTCATTTTTATTCCGTCCTTTATTATTTTTTTACTTCTCTCATCCACTTATAATTCTATCTTTGAAGAATATGAAAAGGTTTTTAAAATTTCATTTTTTACATACCAATTAAAAATAACTTAACAATCATAAATACCGTTTACTCCGACTAGCTCTTAATAAAGAATCAGTTAATATCATTTTTTATATTTTAAAGTACCATTTAAATATGTTTCCTCAAAATTTAAATCATGATCTAAAACAATGAAGTCAGCATCTCTACCTGCCGCAATACTTCCGCACTTATCATCAATTCCAACGCTTCTAGCGGGCACATAACTAGCCATTTGGATTGCTTCTTCAGGAGTAGAAATATTCCAATCAACAACATTTTTAACTGCTTCCATTAATTTTAAGACACTACCAGCTAAACTTCCTGACTCTAACCTTGCGGCGCCATCTTTAACAACAACTGGGAACTCACCTAATGTATAATTTCCATCAGGCATTGCACCAGCACGCATACAATCAGTTACTAATACAATGTGGTCTGCTCCTTTAACGTTAATTAAAATTTTAGCAGATGCCGGATTAACATGTTGACCATCACAAATTAGTTCATCATAGACACTACTTAATGACATTGCTGCGCCAACCATCCCTGGCTCTCTATGATTAAGTGGGCTCATTCCGTTATACGTATGAACGAAAATAGATGCACCAGATTCTACTGCAGATTTAGCTTGATCAAACGTAGCATCACTATGCCCCAATGCTACTTTGACCCCTTGTTTAGTTAAGGCCTCAGTAAATTCTTTAACACCCTTTCGCTCAGGTGCAATCGCAATTTTTCGAATAAGTCCATGCGCTAATTTTTGCCAATGCTCAAAAATATCTATACTTGGATCTAAAAAGTATTTAGGATTTTGCGCACCTTTGTGTTTTTCAGTAAAAAATGGACCCTCAAAAAAGATACCCTGTATTTTTGCACCACGTACTTCACCATGACGCTTACCAAAGTCAGAAATAACTTCGTTCAACGTTTCTGGAGCTGCCGTCAATGTTGTCGGCAGAAATGAAGTAACGCCACATTCTAATAAACCTTCAGACATCATTTTTGCGCCCTCAAAATCGTTATCCATCACATCATATCCCTTTAAACCATGGACATGTGTATCTACAAGCCCTGGTGCAATCCATTTACCCGTATATTCTTTGATATCACCATCAGGTTTTTCTTGTTGATAATCACCAAATTTACCATCAATAATTGCCAAGTACCCTTCATTTTCAACCGTGTTTTTCAAGAAAAACTTATCTGCATGAATATAATATATTTCCACCAGTAATGCCTCCTATATTATTTTTGTTAAAAAGAAACTAGCCCATTATCCATAGTCTAGTTCCGCAGGCCTCTTCTAGAATAACTTGAAGAATGCACCTACTAAGCCAACAACTACTGTGAGCCCAATCAACATCAATGGAGATTTACCTTTTTTCAACATCCAGTAACAGAAGAATGTATAAAGAAGCGGTAATAATGCCGGCATCACTTTATCAATAACACCTTTTTGTAAATCAATATCAATTTTCCCAGCATGAATCACAACACCAAATTTAAAGTTAACGTATGTTGCAACCAAGGCTCCAACAACAGTTAATCCAACTATCGACGCAGCACGTGATATTTTTTTTGTATTTTCCTTCATACTCGAAATAGCACGAGTACCAGTTCTATACCCATAATTCATTAACCAGAATAGTAACCCAAAATGCACTGCATTAAAGACAACAAGGAATAAGATCGGTCCAAGTGGATTTCCATTCATTGATAATGAAACCCCAACTCCGGCTGTAATAGGTAGCAACGTTAACCAGAACATCGCATCCCCAATACCACCTAAAGGTCCCATCATTGCTACTTTGATACCACGAATAGTTGATCTATTTTCTTTATTTTCTTCCATTGCTAAAATAACACCTTGAACAAATGTTACTAAAAATGGATGTGTATTAAAAAATTGTAAATGATCAAGCATTGCATATGAGAAATCTTCTTTATCTTTATGAATTTTTTTCAATCCAGGAATTAAACTATAAGTCCACCCACCACCTTGCATACGTTCATAATTAAATGAAGCCTGTAAAAGTAGTGAACGCCAAACCATTTTGTTTAAATCTTTTTTTGTAATTACCTTTTCAACAGTAGGATCGTTATAAGTATCTGGGATCACAACATCATTGCGATCAAATTTCTTTTTAGATGCCATCACTATAGTCCTCCTCTTCATTAACTGTTACGGTTGCTACTTTTTTTCCACCATTATCAGATTTTGCTCCACCAATAAAGAAATCATAAGCAGCGATTGAAATACCAATGATTGCGACTCCTAAGATTGGTAAGTTACCATATGCTGCAACAACAAATCCAATTGCGAAGAATGGTGCGTACGCTGTCTTCCACATAATTTTTAACAACATGGCAAATCCAACAGCTGGCATAATACCACCGGCCGTACTTAATCCTGTTAAGATCCATGCAGGAACGGCTTCAACCATTCCTTGCGCTTTACTTGCACCGAGGAAGATTGGTAAGAACGCCATAATGAAGTAGAAAACAAACAAGATTAGCGGACCCATGTAGTTCAATCGATCAATTTTCTTATCATTACCTTCCATCGCGTATTCATCCATTTTATGCATAACTGGTGAGTAAGCTGTAAATAGTAATGTAACTAAACCTTGTACGGCAACTGCAAATGGTACGGCAATACCAACTGCTAATGTTGGTGTTTGATGAGCAATAATTGCAAATGCGGTTCCCATAATTCCACCAATAACAACATTAGGTGGCTGTGCTCCAGCAAGTGGAACCATTCCAGCCCAAACTAATTCTAATGTACCACCAACAATTAAGCCGGTTTGAAAATCTCCTAATATTAGACCAACTACTGCACCAGTAACGATTGGTCTATGAATATGTGTTAAACCACTATACATATCGATACCGGCAATACCAGCCCATAGTCCAATTAATAACGCTTGTACTAACATATAAATTTCCTCCTTTTTATTATTATATTTACGTTTTTAATATTCTTTCAGTAAGCGCATCATATCTGATGCCTTTTCATTCGGAATACCTTGAACCTCTAGTTCAACACCCAAATCATGCATTTTATTGAATGCTTGAACATCGGTATCATCGACTGAGATAGTTGCCGATAATTGTTTCTTCCCTTCTGAAAAATGTAAATTACCAATATTTACTTTCTTAATTGGGACACCTCCTTCAATAATTTTAGCCATGTCTTCTGGCGTACGAACAACTAATAATATTTTTTGTTTATCCGAGGCTTTACCAATAATACGAATCGTTTTTTTAATATCGAAAAAGCGGATTCCAACAGTTTCAGGAATAACCATCTCCATTAAACTTTGCTGTACATCATCTTTAGAAACCTCATCATTCGCAACTACAACTAGATTAGCGTCAATCGTATTAACCCATGTCATACCAACCTGTCCATGAACAAGTCTGTTATCAATTCTTGCAAGTAAAATGTTTGGTGTTGTCATAATAAATTCCTCCTTGAAATTTTTATTTATAGGCATGTAAAGTTACACCTTTAACTACACGATTTACGGTACCGCTTGGTGAAGGTGTATCTGGTGTGTTTCCCACTTTTACTGAACTTAATAATGAAATAGTTTGCGCATACATAACATCAGCAAGAGCCAGATATCCTTCTGGTAAAAGGGCATCTCCTGATTCAAATGTGAAACGATCACCACTAAAGTTATTCTGTCCCTCAATATCAATCCCAATTACTTTAGCGGCAATTTTATCTCCACTCACTTCTTCTAAAATATCAATATCGTATTGACGTGTATATTCTTGATTGTTAACAAATACAAAAACTAATGTTTTCTCGTTGACGAACGATTTAGGTCCATGTCGGAACCCCATTGAAGAATCAAACATTGTTGTTAGCTTACCTGCCGTTAGTTCAAGAATTTTCAACTGTGCCTCTCTTGTTAATCCCGATAAACTTCCGGACCCAAGATAGACAACCCGATCAAATTCCATATCAATAACAGCTTTTATTTCAGCTTCACGTTTAATCACTTCATGACCCATTGCAATAATAGTCTCAACATATTTTTCTTTAATATCCTTACGTGTTGTATCAAAAATTAATAACGCTGAGAGTGACATACAACTGTATGATCCAGTCATTGCAAATCCCTTATCATTAGACAGCGCAGGCATCATCAATAACAAATTACGTTCGTCATCTTTTGTACCAACAGCAAGTTTCCCTTCCGGAGCACAAGTAATTGTAATTTGATATAAATTTTTAATTATTTTTCTTGAAATTTCAACAGCGGCAACACTTTCAGGACTATTACCACTCCTAGCAAACGAAACTAAAATAGTCGTAGCATCTGGTACTAAATAATCATATGGTGCAGATACGATATCGGTTGTTGGAATACTTTCAAACTGATAATTTGCACGATCCCCGTGGTTACTTAAGTATGGTGTTACAGTATCACCAACATAAGCGGATGTTCCTGCTCCTGTAAAAATGACCCGAATCAACCCGTTCGAGGTAGATTTAACTGATTTTAAAAATGTCTTTATTTCGTCTGACTTTTCACTAAAATTATTAAATGCCTCAGTCCAAAGTTCAGGTTGTTGTTTAATTTCACCTGTTGTAATATTTGCGCCCATTATTTCCAACTCTTTTTCATTCTTCTCAAACATATTAAGCTCTCCTTTAGATGCCATTATCATCTATTTCTACTCTTTTTTTTGTTTCAAATTGCATAATACCTTTTTTACCAGCATCCAGTGCTTTCTCCATAAACGCGCTCATGTTCAAATCCCGGTTAAATAACATATCTAATAACATCGGTATATTCGATCCTGTTAAAACGCTTACATTATTATGCAGTAATTTTATTTTAACTGCTTCATTAAATGGTGTTCCTCCAGGAATATCAGTAAAGAAAACTATTCCATCTAAGCCGTTTAATTTGTTAAGCGCTTTCATATAGTCGCCGCTTAAATCTTCCGCGGTCATTCCTTGTATAAAATCACAAAGAATAAAATTTTCTTGTTGTCCGGCAATAAGTTCAATATTTGATCCCATTCCAGTTGCAAAGTTCCCATGTCCAGCTACTACCATACCAATCATATAATTATCCTCCCTTATTTATTGTGTCGAATATGATAAGTAAATTTATCACCCCTCGCAATACTCAACGTAAATTCAATTACTTCATTTTTTGTGTTATACGTCGTTCGCTCTAATTTAAGAACAGGTGCACCTTCATAAAAATTTAATAAAGTTGCATCATTGCCTGCCATAACACCTGCTGTTAAAGATTCATCAGCCGTTTTTACAATCTGGTTATAATCATCTAAAAAAATGACATACATCGCTTGCTTATTTAATGTCTCCACAGTTAAAGAGGGAAATTTAGCATACGGTAAGTAAGTTCTCTCTAACATCATTGGTTCATCTGATGCAAGTCTTAATCGTTTTAATTTAATTACCTTGGTACCAACTTCAACTTTTAAACCTTGAGCAATAAACTCATTAGCACTAATAACATCAAAGCTAATTATTTTACTACTCGGTTCTTTATCAAGGGAAACCATTTGTTCTGTAAAACTAAACGTTCCCCCTAAATCAGTCTTAATTTTAGCGATATTCGACACAAATGTTCCTTTACCATGTTGGCGATATACATAACCCATTAGTTCTAACTCATTTAGTGCTGTTCGGACAGTCGTACGACTCATATCGTAAGCAATAGATAAATCACGTTCAGACGGTAATTTATCATTCACCTTTAGATTCTTTTCAATTTCTTCTTTTAGCGTATCTACTAATTGATCATAGAGTGGACGCTCATAATTACCGTTTAACATTACTTTTCCCCCAAGTGGTTACTACCACATACATAATATATTATTTTTAAAACTCTTTGTCAATAGTTATTTTTATATTAACTATTATTAAATCATTTGTATTTTCAACATTGGTACCTACCATTAATCATGTTTTTTAATTCCCCCCTTCTAAAGTAATCATATTTCACTTTAAAGTTATAGATTATTAGCGACACACTACTTCGCTGTATAAAATTATCGTGACCGATATGACTTGCTTTCTAATTATATCAATTAAGCATAACTTTTATTTATTAGATTCTAAACTCATATAAATTCTTTCTACAATAAATACGTAAGGGTACTAAAAAGTTACTTTAGTCTAAATAATATACATCTAAAATAAAACGTTTACATTTTAGTAAAAGTTTAGTAAAATGTAGTTGTTAACTAAAAGAATGCGTTTTCACGTTTATTATTTTTATGTTTTGCTATTATGAATAACAATTTCTTTTACCAAAAATCTATTATATAGGAAGAGGTCATTAGAATGGATACAAATAAATTAACGATTGATGCCGAACGATTTGCAGCTGCAATTATTGCCGGAAATCCTAAGCAAACAAATGAAGATAACAAGATATATATTAAACGTCAATTGACGTTATACCTTGAATCAGTTTTGTTAGTTAATGATTTTAATTCTTTAGAAGAAAACCAATTAGGTTCTGCTAAAGAAAAACAACGTCAAGCAATTTTAGATAAGATTATCGAACACAGATATAACTAATTTTAACTACACTCGAAAGGAATTAAACTAATGAAAAATTCTAAAGATTTTAAACAATATGCTTCATATGCCTTTGGTGCATTTGGACATGATGCCTTTTATGCAACACTTAGCACTTATTTTATGATTTTTATTACAAGTCAATTATTCGTTACAAAGGATGCTGGTTTCAACGCTAAAATGATTGGTTACGTCACAACTATGATGGTTGTTATTCGAATTGTTGAGATCTTTTTTGATCCTTTAATTGGTGGCGTTATTGATAATACTCGTACTCGTTGGGGGAACTTTAAACCATGGTTACTAATCGGTTCAATTGTCAGTTCAATTGGATTAATCCTTATTTTCACTGATTTTGGTGGTTTAGCTACAAGCAATCCTTATCTTTACTTAATTCTTTTTGCCATTGTTTATATCATTCTAGATAGTTTCTATTCATTTAAAGATATTTCATTCTGGTCAATGTTACCAGCTCTAAGTGTCGAATCAGAAAAACGGACTAAATTTGGAACAATTGCTCGTTTTGGTTCAACATTAGGTGCTCAAGGTGTTATTATCGTTATCGTCCCAATCGTTGTCTTCTTTTCAAAAATGTTCTCAGGTACAACTGGTAATACACAAACAAAAGCAGGTTGGTTAGGTTTTGCTATTGTTATCGGTTTGGTTTCATTCTTAGGTGCTTTAGCAACTATTTTAGGAACTAAGATTGAAAAAAATGCAATTCGTGAAAATACTGAAAAAGTTCGTTTCCGTGATGTTTTCAAAGTTATCGGTAAAAATGATCAGTTAATGTGGTTATCATTATCATATTTCCTTTTCGCTTTTAGTTATGTTATTACAAATTCACTTTTGATTTACTACTTCAATTATGTTTTAGGTAGTGCAGCTGCATTTACTACTGTTGGTGTTCTAACAGCAGTCTTAGGAATTATTTCAGTTTCATTGTTCCCAACTTTAGTTGCATTGGTTCATCGTCGTGCTATCTACCTTGGCGGAATCGCTGTCATGCTATTGGGTTACATTCTCTTCCTATTTGCTGGTACTAACCTTGTTGTTGTCTTAATTGCTGTTGGCTTATTCTTCTTCCCATATCCACTTGTTTTCTTAGCAGCATTGATGACAATTACGGATAGTGTTGAATACGGTCAATTAAAGAGTGGAACACGTAATGAATCTGTTACTTTAGCAGTTCGTCCTTTGTTGGATAAATTAGCTGGTGCCTTCGCTAATGGTGTTGTTGGTTTTGCCGCAATCCAAGCTGGTATGACAGGTAGTGCTAAACCAAGCGATATTACAAACAGTGGTTTACTACAATTCAGAATGTACATGTTCTTCGTTCCAATGGCCTTAATAATTGTTGCTGCTCTTATCTTTATGTCAAAAATTAAATTGACTGAAGCTAAACATGCTGAAATCGTTACAGAATTAAAAAAGAAATTAGATTAATATAATTAAAAAAACAGCGATCAGATAAAATCTGGTCGCTGTTTTGCTGTCTAATCGTTAAGTCCTTTACCATCAAGAATTTTCGGAATATATTTAATAATTCTAGCCTCACGCGTTTCTGTTTTTTTAGCATCTGCAAAATAACGTGCATACGTTTTTTGACGTCCAAGCGTTAACGTTTCAAAAAATTCTTCCAATTCTGGCATTTCATTCATTTTTTTCTGGAATTCCACTGGCAACACTAATTCAGTTGGTTTACCCTTAGGAACCTTTAACCCAGCCTTTTCTGCATTAATTGCTTGTTGAATGTAATCACTTATCTCTACTTTTAAATCAGTAACATCTTTTAAGCTATGAAATCTAATTTGGCGACCAACCTCAGTATGTTCGCCCGTTGGAACTAAAATACCCTTACCATCATCAATCAGAGTTCCTTTTAAGAAAAGTAATGCCATATACTCTTTAAATCCTTGAATTAAGACAATATTTTTACCATTTAGTGTATAACAAGGTTTGCCCCATTTAAATTCTTCAGTCAGTCCCGTTTCGAGTGCAAGTTCTCTTAACTGTGTCATTTCTTCTTTCCATTGTGTTGCTTTTTCTAAGTGTAAATCAACTTTTGGATTCTTTTTAATTTCTGTCATTGTCTTAACCCCTTTATTTTATAATCTTTTTTCTGGATTTAATTGTAGCCCAATCAATGAACATAACAAGAAAAATGCAGCTAATAATATCGTTTTAGTTCCCATTATCGGTACCATAGCACCCATAGAAATTGCGCCAAAAAGAAATGCTAAGACGACACCCAACATCCGCCAACCTTTAGCCATTGCGATTATATTACCTTTAACAATTCCGTCATAAAAACTTTCAGCCATTGTCCTCAAATTACCCGTCATCATAAATGACGTAAAAGGTCCTCCGTTGATTTGTCTAAATTCTTGAAGTTGAGCTGCTGCAACCATTGAAATGATTCCTGTAGATAACTGTGCTGGCCAATTTCTTGGAATAAATGCAACAATAATTAAAAGGATCGTCTCAATACCGATAACAAATCGTTGTCGTTTATTAATTGAATCTTCTTCTTTAAATCGATGTTGCAGATTTCTAGTTATAATAATACCAATCATAAAAGCAAAAATTGGAATCAGATGATCGAATATGGCCCCCCATTTCATTTGGCCCATATCAATACCTAATATAATTAAATTTCCGGTTTGCATACCAGCGAAAACACCATCATGTACGATATAGGTATACGCATCAAATCCCCCGCCGGCAAATATTAATCCAGCGAACAGTACCCTATCCAATAGTGACATTGGTTTTTTCATCAAATCCTTCTTTCAGATTGTACTTAAAATATTCTTTCAAATTAAGTATACTAAATTATCAGAAGTTAACAAGAATATACGATTAATTTTTACTATTAAAGACGTTATCAAGCGATTTTTTCTGTTTTAAAGTTTATAATGAAATTAGTTTTTATAAGACAAGGGAGATTACTTTTATGCATTTAGCCATTATTGGTGCCGGACCACGAGGTCTGATTACACTTGAACGACTCATTGCTTGGCAACAAGCAGATCCTTCAAATTCACCACTTACTATTGATTTATATGATCCATATGGTGTTGGTGGGCGCGTATGGTCACCAACTCAACCACACGAATTAATCATGAATACCGCAGCTCAACAAATTAGTTTATTCTATGGAACAAGCGTCCAATCTATTGGTCCAGTTATCCCAGGACCAAACATTTTCGAATGGGCTCAATCTGATGCTCATGATTTTATCGAAATAAATAATTATTCAGCGGATTTTTTAACTGAAATTAAAGATTTACATCCAAACGATTATGCAACAAGAGCACTTTTTGGTGTTTATATCCAATGGTACTACGCTGAATTACTTAAACGTGCCTCTAACAATATCACAATTAATTTGAATAAAAGTACGGTTACACAAATTTCAAAAAAAGCTGATCAATTTGAAATCACAACCGCCTTACCTTCAGTTAGCATCGTTGACTATGTCGTAATGTCTTTAGGTAATCTTGAAAATGAATTATCTGTCGGACAAAAAAGATTTGATACATTCGCTACAGAAAACAAGTTAACTTATGTTTTACCAGGCTTTCCAAATGAAACAAAACTAGATCATATCACGCACGAAGATACTGTTATTTTACGTGGCTTAGGTCTTAGCTTCTTTGATTTAGTGACCCGTTTGACTGTAGGCCGTGGTGGTCTATTTAAGCGATTAGAGAACGGGCAACTACAATATCAAGCAAACGGTAACGAACCTCACATTGTGGCAGGTTCGCGTCGTGGATGGCCTTATCATGCCAAAGGGGATAATCAAAAATCACCCGGCGAAGAAACTCAAGCTCATTTTTTAACGGCGGCTAAAATGGCAGTTTTCATGGAAAATGGTACCGTTTCTTTCAATGAATTTTGGACCTTATTAAGTCATGACGTTGAATATCAATATTATTCATTACTTGTCGCACAGAATTATCCAAAAATCGATTTAACAAAATTCCAATTAGCTTTCTTAAAAGATCCTAAAGTAACCGTTGAGCGATCAATTATTCTTGAAGAAGATCGCTTTAATTGGGATCATCTAGGAAATCCAATGACTAAAAAACCTAATGAAGATTTCAAAGCCGTTATGTTAGACCATTTACAAAAAGATGCAGTAGATGCAAAATTAGGTACTAAGACCGGACCATTGACCAGTGCTCTTGAGGTTTTACGTGACTTACGTCTTCCGGTTAGACAATTAATTGATAACCGTCTCTTAACAGATGATGACTATTTAACTAACTTCTTAGGCTGGTTTAATTCATTAAATAACTTTTTAACAATCGGGCCTCCTACCATTAGAGTTGAACAATTACGGGCACTCGTTGAAGCTGATGTTGTTACACTATTAGAACCTGGAATGGTCGTCGATACTAAAGATCATCAATTTGAAACATATAGTGCAAACCAACCAGATCAACGCTACTTAGCAACAACTCTAATTGAAGCACGCGTTCCTGCTGTTCATGCGACAACAGCAACAAGTCCTTTAATAAAACAGTTACTCGATACAAAAATCGCCAATCCTTTAATTTTAAATCCAACTAAAGGTGATTCTGTTATAGATGGCGCAGTCAACGTTGACCCTGTCAGCAATTTATTACTAGATGAGCATAAGACACCGCAACCTGGTTTATACTTCTGGGGTGTTCCGACTGATGGTGTTCATTGGCTAACAGCTGCAAGTCCAAGACCTTTTGTAAATGATGTTAGTTTACGCACAGCTAATGATATTGTTAAAGCTATTTTTACAGAAGAGTCACATAAATAATAATTAAAAAAGTGAATCATACCCTATATTGAGAATAGAGTATGACTCACTTTTTTAATATCTTTTACCTATTAAATTGACGTTAATTAATCCTAAAATAATAATTTTCTACTTGAGGATAACATTATATTCTAAATCATGATAAAATCATTAACTAGATATCCATCAACATTTCTTTATTAATTATGCTACTTAAATCAAAGGAGAAAAATGATAAAATCAATTATGCACGATGAAATATTTCTCGCACAAAAAGCTGAGATTGCAACTAAAAATGATGGCTCAATCGTAACCGATTTATTAGATACATTAGAAGCAAATAAAGAGGTTTGTGTTGGAATGGCTGCCAATATGATTGGTGTGAATAAACGAATTATCGTTTGCCAATTTGGTAATCTAAATGTTCCCTTTATTAATCCTAAGATTACAAAAAAATCTGGACGTTACAACGTCAATGAAGGTTGCCTTTCGTTGACTGGCGAACGTCCAGCACAACGATATGATTCCATTACAGTTGATTATTTAGACAAATCATTTCAACCACAAACCCAAAAGTTTTCAGGTTGGATGGCACAAATCATTCAACACGAAGTCGATCATTGTGAAGGTATTATCATCTAAATGAAAAAATCTCGAGAAAATAAATTCTCGAGATTTTTTTATTATTTAAATTTAAGCTTGAGCAGTTGGATAAATCGTAAATTCATTAACATTAACTTCTTCTGGTTGATCAATGGCAAACTTAACCACGCGTGCAATTGCGACCGGATCAATTCCAACTTGTTCATAAAATGACGACATCCCTGAAAGGGTTTGTTCATCCGTAATAGTATTTAATAATTCTGTGTTAATTGCTGCTGGATATAAGGTTGATGTTCTTATATTTGTTTTTTCCATAGCACTTTCTGTCCTTAGAACTTCCATTAAATTACGGACAGCAAATTTTGTTGCGCCATAAACACCTGCATCTGGGAATGATTTAATGCCTGCAACAGATGATGTTGTAATAACATGTCCATGTTTTTGTTCAATAAATATAGGCAACACTGCAGCAATTCCGTTCAATACACCTTTGATATTGATATCAATCATATCATCCCATTCATCCGTTTTTAAAGCCGATAAGGGCGAGTTAGGCATGATTCCAGCATTATTGAATATAACATCTATCCCACCAAAAGTTTCTTGTGCTAAAGTAACTAAATTCTTAACGTCACTTGCCTTAGTGACATCAGTAACGGCATATGTTGCCTGACCACCATTCTTTTTAATTTCTTCAACAATCTTTGCTAACTTAGCTTCACGACGAGCACCTAAAACGACTTTAGCCCCACCTTCAGCTAACATTCTGGCCGTTGCTTCACCAATACCACTTGATGCTCCTGTAATAACAACAACTTTATTTTCTACTGACATATCATTATCCTCCAATTTAATTAGTATGTTTACATTACTCTTTAAAGTGCACTCTAAGTCAACAAAAAAAGACTCATTTTTATACAAAATAAAAGTGAGTCTCTAGTACCTATTTATTTAAACGGTAAGCAGCGTGATATAAAGGGCCTACGTATTCATTAAATGCAAAACCTGATTTAATTCCAGCAGTTACAAAATCTTTTGCTTTATAGACAGCTTCTTTAACTGACAATCCGTTTGCAAGGCCCGCAGTTATGGCCGCTGCAAATGTACATCCTGCTCCATGATTATAAGCAGGCGTTATCTTTTCAGTTTCTAAAACCTCAAATTGAGTTCCATCATAAAATAAATCAAGCGCCTTTTCACCCTTAAGAGCTTTACCGCCTTTAACAACGACATTTTTTGCACCTAACTCATGAATCTTAATAGCTGCTTGTTTCATGTCGTCAAGTGATTTCAAAGTTCCCATTCCAGATAAAACACCAGCTTCAAACAAATTAGGCGTTGTGACTGTCGCAATTGGGATCAATAAATCACGGATAGCATCAGCTGCTTCTGGATTTAATACTTCATCTTCACCTTTACAAACCATAACAGGATCAATCACAACATTCTTAATCTCTTTTTCTAAAATGCTTTCACGAGCTACTTCTGTAATTGCAACACTACCAAGCATCCCTGTTTTCATTGCAGCAATATCTCCGCCGGCACCTGTCGTTTTCAACTGTGCTTTTACTAATTCAGCATCCATAACAGTTACGTTATGTGCCCATCCAGCATCTGGATTCATGGTAACAATTGAAGTTAGCGCAACCATACCATAAGTTCCAAACTCTTCAAATGTTTTCAAATCTGCTTCCATACCAGCGCCACCACTTGCGTCGCTACCAGCAATTGTTAAAACCTTAGGAATTATTTTCGTCATTACTAATCTCCCTTTTATTGGATGATTTATTTTTAAATTAATATTATTTTATCATACGCCTTGTTATAAACAGCGATACTATTAGGAGTCTTACGCTTCAGAAATATATCGGTATCATTAAAGAGCCACTCAAAATTTTAAATGACAGCTTTCACTTCTTATAAACCTAATGACATAAAAAAAGTTTTTTTATTTATCTAATTTTTGATCGACACTTTTTGTTTCTCTTAATAAAAAGACTGCTGCTAGAATTCCAATAATCATAATGACCAATGATGTTAAAACAACTTGAATCATGCCTTTATCAAAAGCTGTTAAAACAATCTTTTGAACTTTATCAGCATAAGGAGTCGCTATTATTTTTTGACTCCACGCAACCATATGTCCAGAAAATGCTCCTGCATTTACTAAGGCTTGCTGAATACCCGTTGCAGCTACACTAGGAATATGACTATCACTAAAACCAGTGCTCAAACTTGATTCATATGCTTTAGTTTGTGCTAAACCAAGAATTACAACGCCTACTGTTATTCCAATTTGACGAAAAACATTCAATAAACCAGATGCCATGCCAATTTCTTTTGGATTAATATTATCCATAGCAGCAGTATTAATCATCGGATTAATAATAGCGTTACCCAATCCAGTTAATACAAGAAGCGGAAGTAATTGCATGTAGGTAAAGTCCGTTGTTGTTACCTGGCTAAACGTAAATAAACCAAGTGAGGCAACGATAAATCCAAGTGAAATCATCCACTTTTTACCAAACTTGTATCCTAGAACTCCTGTAAAAGGACCTAAGACAAGCGACCATAAACTCATAGGTAGTTGATGTAATCCCGTGGAAAAGGCTGAATATCCCATATAATTTTGCATTAAACTTGTTTGATAAGCGGCTAACGCAAAGATACCAGCACCAAGTGCAAATGCAAGAATTACAACACCAACAAAATGACGATTTGTTAATAATGTTAAATTCATCATTGGCGATTTAACTTTTAACTCTACAAAAACAAAGGCAGTTAAGATTAAAATTGATGCAATTAACCATCCCATAACATGCATATCAGTCCAAGCCCAATGCATATGTTGTTCTTTTTGAATTAAGCCATAAATACCAGCAAATAATCCAACTGCTGAAAGAATCATTCCTATAAAATCAATCGATTCCCCAGCGCCATATGCAGGTGTTTCTTTAACATTTCTAATAACCAAATAAATCGCAATGATACCGACCGGTAGATTAACAAAGAAAATTGAAGGCCAACCAAAGTTCTCAACTAAAAATCCACCAACTAAAGGTCCGATTGCTGTTGAGAATCCAATAACTGATCCTAAAATACCAAGTGCTGTCCCACGTTCTCGGCCTTCAAAGTTAGACGCAACTAACGCCATTGATAAACTCATCATTCCTGAACCACCAATTGCTTGAACTGCTCGACCAAAATCAAGAACTAATAAGTTTGGTGCAAGCCCATTTACAACAGATGCAATCGTAAACAAAATTGTACTAGCGATGAAGACTTTTTTTCGTCCAAACATATCACCTAATTTTGAAACAATTAATAAACTGACTGCATACATTAACGTATATGCATTTAATATCCATTGTAAATCACTAAATGTTGTTTTAAAATCAACTGCCATACTTGGTAAAGCAACATTTACAACAGTAACATCTAAAAGGCCCATAAAAACACCTAAACTCATAGCGAACAATGCTACCCAACGATTTGTTGCTTTTTTCATTTTTTATTCTCCTTTTGTATATCTTTAATTTGCTCCACTACACCAATATAATTCATACCACATATTTTAAAGCAATAAGTTTCATTCCATTTAGAATCATGGACGACCATTTTTCCAATACCAATCGTAACTTATATCCTGACATATTACGACTCATTAGTACTGTTAAAATTAATAATCTATACATATCACTTTAGCGTCTTTCTTCGAAGTCCTTTTAGAAATCACTATTAGACTCATATAAGTATAGTTTTTTTAGCCCTATTTGCAAGTTTTTTGTAAAGCTAATATTTTGCCAATATACCTTAATCATGATAAGTTTTACTTATAATAAGTAAATAAAAAGGAGATTTTATAATGGCAAAATTAACAGAAGATATGAAAAAAATGATTCCTGAACAACTTAATTTTCTTTCAACCGTAGATGAAAATGGGTTCCCACAAGTTGGTCCTAAAGGATCAATGCGTGTTTTTGATGATACGCATTTGATTTATAATGAAGAAACAGCTAAACATGCATTACACAATCTTCAAAATAATGGCCGTGCAGCTGTTGCTGTTATAGATCGTCCTAATCTAAAAGGCTTCCGGTTTGAAGGCACAGCACATTTAATTGATTCCGGTAAAATTTTTGACGATGCTGTTAAATTTGGTGAAGAACGCCATTTACCAAAAATGTACTATGCTGTCATCATTGATGTTGAACGTATTTACAAATTAGATGCTGGCCCAACTGCTGGTGATTTAATTGCTGATTAAATATTAAGACAAAAGGACTAAATCCCGTAAATGGGATTTAGTCCTTTTGTCTTATTTTTGAGCTAATTGTTCTAAAATAGCTAATCCAACACCATCTTCATCATTCTTTTTTGCATGATGATTAGAAATATCTTTATTAATTTGATGACCATTCTCCATTGCATAACTGATACCTGCAGCTTTTAACATCGATATATCATTCAAATTATCGCCAATTGCCATCACTTCTGACATAGGAATACCCATACTATCAGCAAATTTTTTCAACGCAATCCCTTTTTGTGCATTAACATGATTAACTTCAAGATTATTATCCCCTGAAGAAGTCACAATGAGTGTTTCATTTTCTTCAATTTTATTTTTTAAAACAGATAAGTCATCTGATTCATCCGTTTTTCGAATAAGAAATTTAAACAAATCTATTTCAGAATCATCAATAATTTCACTGTAATCGTCTATATAATGAATAGGATTTAAGTTTAATTTGATAACCGCTTCATCATATTTAAGAGGATCATCTGAATAAACACCTTTTGACGTCATAACTTTGAAAAAGGCATGTTCATTCTTCAAAAATTTAATGAGTTTTTGTGCCTCTTTTTTTGATATTGGAAAACTATTAATTTGTTTGCCTTCCTCAGTTACCGTAGCGCCCCCATTATAATTAATCATCGGTGCACTAATACCTGCTGCGTCAATTAAGGGTTTTACCTCATCATAACTTCGTCCAGTGGCAACAACAAAAGTCACTCCCATTTCTTGAGCCTTCTTAATAGCCGCTGCGTTACCCTTCGAAATACTATTTTCATTATTTAATAACGTGCCGTCCATATCTGATGCGATAATTTTAATCATACTTACTAGACACTCCTCTGATTTCAGTTTAGTAGCAACTTAAGCATAGCATGCCACCTAAATAGTGTAAACGTTAACATCTAGACAAAATTAAAAAAGACTACTAATCTATAGTAATCTTTTCTAATTTATGTTTCCTAACCTAACTAATTTAATTATCGATTGTTATGCTAATTCCCGTTAATCTATTTGAGAATATTGATAATTTACTTGCATAACTTGGATGATCATTATTAGCTTGAACAACTTGTTTAAGTGTACCAAAGTCATCCGTAATAATACCATCAACGTTCATAAATAACATCTTTTGCATAATCGTTTCATCATTTACAGTCCAAGCATAGACATCCTGGTTCTTATCATGTGCCTTGCTCACAAATGAGTCATCTAGAGTTGTAGCTTCCATAGTGTACGCATTTGCTGGTGTTTCTGGAAATGATATATTATATGGAATAATAAAACTGATATAAAGCTTTGGTGCTTGTTTTTTTACTTGTGAAACAACATCATAACTTAAAGAATGAATTCGATCCTTATCAGCTAATAGTCTTTTTTGATATTTTTTAACAAAGTTTTTAGTCATATTGGGACTATCTTGCGGAGATACTTTGATTTCAACTAATAATTTTTGATGATTCTTCTCTGCTGCCTTTAAATATTCATCGAAACTTGGAATTTTAGCTGAATAACCATTTTCACGAACAGTTAATGCTGTTAACTCGGATAATGTTAAATCATGTACTGTCCGATTAACATTCGCTAAATTTTCCAAATTTGGATCATGCATAACAACAAATTTATGGTCTTTTGTTTCTTGAATATCCATTTCGATGTAATCAGGTTTCTCTTTAGCTGTTTTTTCTAAGGCAGGAATGGTATTTTGTACACCATTTCCATCATCAACTCCACGGTGAGAAATAAGAACTGGATAGTCATTTAGCATCCCCTTTAAGTAAACATAATTATAAATAGAAGCTGTCCCTGCAACTAGTATCAGGAGAACAACGACACTAACTTTCTGTAATTTAATAAAGCGTTTCTCTTTATAGAATGTTTCTTGAACGGGTTTCAAATGCGGTTGTTGTTCTTCAAAAACATCTAGCGCAATACCTAACAACATAGTCACACTTAAAGCTAATACGATTTGTCCTAAAATTTCCAAAATAAACAGATTAAACATCACAATCATAAATGCTTGATTTTGAAAATGATTATCTACATAGTTCTGAATTAGGAACAAACTAATTTGAACAATTCCTGATATAAAAGCTATAGAAGCCGTAATTACTAATCCTTTTGTGACGGTTATCCAAAATTTGCCACGTCCAGCTTCCCAACTTTGTTTAATTAAATGACCGATTCTTTTTTCTGAACTAAACAACATAGTTGGAATAAAACTAATTAATCGGATAGAGAAGAAAAATGCTACACCATAGACTAAAAGTATTGGGCCCCAGATAGCTGGACTTGTCCACATATCTTGAAGAATAAAATCTGGAATAGTCACCTTATTTAATAAAGTAGATGTAAATAAGACTTGTCCAAATGGTAAAATTAAAACGAAGTAAAAAATAACGAGCAACGCTGTTAAAGGACGTAACTCTAAAACGTCATGAATTGATTGTTTTAATAATGACTTAAATTCAATTTTTAAATCATAACGAATAGCTTGAATACCCCTGATCATGAAAGACATTTGAATATAAACAATACTTAATATAACTAATATAACAAGGATAAACTCAATTAATAATATAGGTTTATCCTCAATAACCGAAATAATGTTAGTATAGGTTAAATATTCGACTTGGTTACTACTAAGTATCTGGCTTACCACCCAAGTTAAGATTGGTTGTACCACTGCAGATAAAATATAATTAGTAACAACTACTAAAATAAAATACAATTTCCAGTGTTGAAAAAATTCCTTATAACTTTGATTTAAAAAATGAAATGTTCTACGCATATTTTCCCCCAATTAAATATTTAATATGTACTTTATACTATCATAGCCTTACCTTTTTTTACATTTATTGACTTTATCCGCGTAAAAATTGAATCTTACTACCTTAGCGTGGTAAATTAGATAGTATCGTTTCTCATAAAAGGAGTTCATCATGTTAAAACATAAAAAAGGTTGGTTTATCTTATTATTCTTAGTCCTAATCGTCTCTATTGGTTCATTATTCTTTTTCATTCAAAATTCTCACTCCGTTTCCAATACTAATCACCAAAAAAATAGCTCTAAAAAGGTAAGTTCATCTTTACCCAAGAAAACTATTAAGAAAAATAAGCTCATTTCAAATACTAAAATAGACAGTTCGCATTGGAAATCATTTAAGGGCCAGACCGAATTTCCAATTTTAATGTATCATAGTATTTCTGTTGGAAATTCACTTCGTATTCCTGAAGCACAATTTGCCCATCAAATGCAGTGGCTTAAAAAAAATGGTTACTACACGTTATCACCTGCTGAAGCTATCGAAGTTTTTAAAACACATAAAAAACCTGCTAATAAAATTGTTTGGATTACTTTTGATGATGGTTACAAGGATAACTATGAAAAAGCTTATCCTGCTCTCAAAAAATATCATCAAAAAGCAACCATCAACTATATTACAAGCCACTTTGGCCACATAAACAAACTAACTATGCCACAAATGAACGAGATGCGAAAATCAGGTTTAGTAAGTATTCAAAGTCATACTGTCCATCATGAGGAACTTAATCAGATGACCGATGCACAACAAACTTTTGAATTTAAGAATTCGAAAAAATGGCTAAACAATAAATTTCATCAAGAGACATCAATTATTTGTTATCCAGTTGGTCGCTTCAATAACCAGACCGCTAAACTTGCTAAAGATGCAGGCTACAAACTTGGTCTAACGACATTACCAGGACTCGCTAATGAAAGCCAAGGACTATTCACCTTGCATCGTGTCCGTATCTCACCCGATTTATCAGATATTTCTTACAAGTATCTTTTAGAACACGGCATGTAAACAACACAAAAAAAAGGAATAAATCGCTGTTTGATTACAGTGATTTATTCCTTTTTTTTGTTAAACATTTTAATACACCGAAAGAATTATTTAATTAAGCTTAGTTCTAACCCTAATGCTTCTGCGACACGTGTTCCGTATTCCTTATCAGCTTGATAAAACTGTTTAGTTTCACGAATCTTTATCTCAATATCTTTAACTTGTCCCAGATTTAATTTAATATTTTCAATTAAACGTGCTTTTTCATCAGTAGGTAACAATCGATATAATTTACCGGCAGCAGTATAATAATCCTCATTTACTGAATAGTTGCCTACTTTTCCATCCAATGTATCACCATGAACTTCTGCATGGCGATTTTCTTCAGGTCCACCTAAACTGTTGGGCTCATAGTTAACATCACCGTTCTGATTTTGCGCCATTAAACCATCTCGTTCATAATTATGAACCTCATTTTTAGGACGGTTAGTTGCCAATTGTTCATAGTTAGCACCTAATCTATATCTTGCAGCATCTTTATAACCAAATAAGCGTCCTTGGAGTAATTTATCTGGTGAGGCTTCAATTCCTGGAACGAAGTTAGCTGGTGAAAATGCTAATTCTTCAATATCTTCAAAATTATTTTTTGGATTTTCATCTAAAACCATTTGGCCAATTTCAATTAATGGATAGTCCTTTTGCGAAATAACTTTCGTAACATCAAAGATATCTTGCGGATAGGCTAATCCTGCTTTGTAAGGCACAATTTGTACGGCTACTGTCCAACTGGGGTAATCTTGATCCTCAATCGCATTATACAAATCATTTTGTAAGTAATCAGAATCTTTTCCTCTTAATTCTTCAGCAACCTCATTACTTAAATTATGAACACCTTGGTTTGTTTTGAAATGATATTTAACCCAAAATTGTTCACCTTGCTTGTTTACCCATTTAAAAGTATGACTTCCATAACCGTGCATCATTCGGTAACTAGCAGGGATCCCACGATCACTCATAAGCATTGTTACTTGGTGAACTGTTTCAGGTGATAACGACCAGAAATCCCACTGCATATCCTGACTTCTAGCATGCGTTTTTGGGTCACGCTTTTGGGAATGTATAAAATCTGGGAATTTCAAAGCATCATTAATAAAGAAAACGGGCGTATTATTACCCACAATATCGTAGTTACCTTCATCTGTATAAAATCTTACTGCAAATCCTCGTACATCTCGATAAGTATCCGGATAACCTGCCTCACCAGCTACTTGTGAAAAACGGGTTATGACTGGCGTTTTCTTGCCCAAACCATTGAAAAGACCTGCCATAGTATAATCACTCATATCTCTAGTTAATTCAAAATAGCCTTTAGCCCCTGCCCCTTTTGCATGGACCACTCTTTCTGGAATACGTTCTCGATTAAAATGTGCCAATTTTTCTAGTAATTGGTAATCTTGAACTAAAACCGGTCCACGAGCCCCAGCTGTTTGTGAATTTTGATTATTCGCCCATGTTTGACCTTCATTTGTTGTTAAATCCCCCATGATGATTCCTCCTATTATCTTATTTATAAGTCCAATCCTAGCACCTAAACTGATAATTACAATTATTTTGACTTTTATAACTTGAATCGGAAAGTAGGTTTTAAATATCATAGTGAGTTCTAGTTAATGTTTATTTTTTTATCATTTTATGACATTTTAAATCAAATAATAACAAAAAGCCTTGATAACATAGTATTGTTATCAAGGTTTTAAAATTAATTTTATCTAGTTTTTTAAGAAAACTGTTACAGAAGCCGCAATTACAATTAGTATAAGACCAATAATAATAACTAACCATTCTTTACCCGTTTTTTTAGTGCGCATAACGACAATTCCTGAAATCGTTGCTCCAACAATTGAAACTTGTGAAAGGACGAATCCAGTTGCCAATCCAAGCATTGCAGGTTGAGCTGAAACTAAATAACCCAATGCTGCCATTGCAAAGAAGAAACCAGAAAAAATTTGTTTGTACGTAACACTTTGTGTAAAAATGTTATTTTTATTTTTCGTTAATTCATAAATTCCAAGAATTAATCCAAATGCTGCCATCCCGATAGCTTGTGCTAAAAACATATGCATACCATCAGTATTTTTAGTATATTGTGGAAGGATACCATATAATGAATAACCAACTTGGGCAATCAATAAGACACCAACTGCCTTTGTAAGTAGTTCTTTATTTCCAGCTGATTTCTTTTCTTGATAAGTTGTCATATAAGCTCCAACCAAGATAACAAATACAGCGATGAATCCATATAATTTTGATGAAACTGGACCCCAGTTACCAAGCATTACAACACCCCAAACTACATTTGCTGTAATTTGGAAAGCTGTTGAGATTGGCATTGCTTTAGCAGAACCTAAAGCATTTCCATCCTGATCTTTCATCCCAAAAGCCATAATAGTTAAAACATTTCCAAAGGCCCAAGCTGCCCCTGAGAAAAATGCTAACCAAAAATTAGAACCTTGTAACATGGGCATTCCCATGACTAATGAAAGGACGATTGCAACAATCAAAGTTCCCCATGTTGCTCCAAAAATACCTTGAACTGGTTTACCGCCAAAATATGATACTAAAGTTGGATATGCACTCCAACCAATAATTGCTAAAAGTGAGAAAAATAATCCTAACATATTCATTTTTATATCATCCTATCCTTATATTAATAACTATTTAATTGCTTCGCCTTCAAAATCAACATTTGATTCCAAAACGATATTTGAAAATGGTGTGATTTCACCTGTTCGTACTGTAGCAATATTATTATCATCACGACTCATCGATTTCAATTCATCATGTGAAATGAAAACAACTTCAACATCATCATCTAATAAAGCCTTGATAGCAGCATATTGTTCAGGATTAACCGTTTTAATTTCTTCAGCTAAAAAAGCTTTTTGAATTTTCATTTCAGAAAGTGTTGCAGCTAAAACATCAATAAATAATGGTAATCCACGTACGATTGAAAGATCAATTTTACGTCCATCATCCTTAATTGGTAGGCCTGAGTCACCAATTGTTAACCATTGTGTATGTCCAATTTCAGAAATAGCATTTGATAATTTTGTATTCAAAAGATTAGTTTTACGCATAATTTATCTCCCATTCAACAATTTAAATTTATTTATTAGCATCCAAAACAGCTAATACAGCAGATTCAGTTGGAATACTTGGTTGTGCACCAGCATGTGACACCGTTACAGATGAAGCAGCTGATCCATAACGCATAGCTTCAGCTAAATTATCTAAATTAGCATGTAAACGTGTTGCTGTAGCACCAATAAAAGTATCGCCGGCAGCAGTTGTATCAACAGCCTTAACCTTAAATGCTGGAACGACTCCTTCTTCACCATTATCACGCATGTAGAAAGAACCTTCTGAGCCAATTGTAATGATTACGGTATTAATTCCACGTTCAAAATAGTACGCAGCATTGTGTATCATTGAATGTTCATCAGTCACTTCTATCCCAGTCAATAAGAATGTTTCATGTTCATTTGGTGTAATAATATCAGTTAATTCTAATAATTCAGCTGGTAGTCCACCATTTTCAGGCATTGGAGCTGGGTTCAAAATTGTTTTAACACCATGTTCGCGTGCAATCTTGAAACCTTCAATAACTGATTCTGTTGGAATTTCTAATTGCGCAATCAAAAAATCTGATTCAGCAATGGCAGCTTCATGTGCGCGTACATCAGCTGGTGTCATATCAGCATTAGCGCCACCATAAATATGGATAATATTATCGCCTGTTTCGGCTGAAACAGTAATATAAGCTTGTCCAGTTTCTTCAGTATCTGAAACAATCACATGTTCAGTGCTTAAGTTTTCAACATTCATATTCTTTGAGGTATCAAATTCTTTACCAACTTTTGTAATCATGTTAGTCTTTGCACCAGAACGTGCAGCGGCAACACCTTGGTTCAATCCTTTTCCACCCATTGCTTCAACTTGATGATTTGGTGTGTGTAAAGTTTCGCCGCTAGTTGCGAAACGGGGTACAGAAACAACCTTATCAATATTAGTTGAGCCCAAAACAGTAATAACTTTTGCCATAACGTTTCTCCTTCATTTCTTTGATATATTTATCAAATAGAATGTGTATTCGATTACATCAATATAATACATATTATTTGCTTTGGCAAGCGCTTTCTGGTTTTAACTGCTAAAACTACCGACTTTTTCGCCAATTATTGACTAATACAAAAAAACCTGATGACATAAAATTGTCATCAGGTTTTTTATTAATATTAAAGTTTAATTTTGCTTACGATGTTTAATTTGTCATCAAGATCGTAAACAACTGGTTCGCCAGTTGCCATTTCAACGCCCATGATGTCTGCATCAGAGATGTTTTCAATGTATTTTGTAAGGGCACGTAATGAGTTACCATGTGCAGCAACGATTACATTTTTGCCTTCAAGTAATTTAGGAGCGATTTCGTCTTCCCAGAAAGGAATAACACGTTCCAAAGTAACTTTTAAGTTTTCGCCACCTGGGATAGCTTTAGGATCTAAATCAGCATAACGACGATCGTTAGCTGCTGAACCTTCATCAGTTGCGCTTAAAAGTGGAGGTAATGTATCGTATGAACGACGCCATACAAGAACTTGATCTTCACCGAATTGTTCTGCTGCTTCGGCTTTGTTTTGGCCTTGTAATGCACCATAATGACGTTCATTTAAGCGCCATGATTTGATTTCAGGAACCCATAATTGGTCTGAACCTTCAAGTGCGTAATGTAATGTTTTAATAGCACGTGTTAAAACAGATGTATAAGCTTGATCAAATTCGATTCCAGCTTCTTTAATCTTTTTACCAGCTGCTTGTGCTTCAGCAACGCCTTGTTCGCTCAAGTTAACATCTACCCAACCTGTGAAAAGGTTAGATAAGTTCCATTCACTTTGTCCGTGACGAATAAATACTAATTTTGCCATAAGATAAAATCCTCTTTTTCTATTTTTAGTTTACTGGTTTATTTTACACTGAAATGAAATAAATTAATAGTCTAATTTAAGCGATTTAGCTTTGCACTTTTGAGTCCCTTTAACAACTGATCAACAGCTGTTTGAACCGTTCCTAAATCAGTTGCCAAATTCATTCGAATAAAGCCTGGCGTTTCTTCACTAAACCATTGTCCATAATCAATAGCTAAGCCACACTCATTCTGAATAAATTCTTTCATCCGACTGGGATTTACATATGCTGAAAGGTCAATCCACATCAAGTATGTGCCTTCTAGTTCACTAATTTTAATTTCTGGAAATTTATTGACTAATTGGTGGCTGACTTCTAAATAATTGGTCCTTACGATACTCAGAATTTCATCTAACCAAACTGCTCCTGAACGATAAGCCGCCTCTCCAGCAACACATCCCATTAAACTACCCTCAGGTTTGTTCAAACGCTGTACCATTTTATCGTACTTAGCTCGTAATTGCGCGTTTGGAATAATGATATGCGAGTTTTGTAAAGCAGCTAAATTAAATGTTTTTGAGGGAGCATTAACGACAACCATATTATCTCGATAACGACCTTCGTCTATTGATAAAGCTGATACAAATGGTTTTTTTCCCACAATTAAATCTTGATGAATTTCATCCGAAATTACCATCACTTTATTTTCACGACAAATTTCAAAGAGTTGTGTCAGTTCAGCTTCAGTCCAGACGCGACCAACTGGATTATGCGGTGAACAATGAATAAGTAATTTAACGTGATTAGCTTTCATATCTCGTTCAATTGCTTCAAAATCCATTTCATATTGATTATTTTCATGTTTCAAAGGTGTTCGTACGATACGTCTGTTATTATCTTCAATTGCACTATAAAAAGGGTAATATACTGGTGTTTGAACTAAGACGCTATCACCTGGTTCCGTCATTAAATCGACTAATTGATATAATGAATTTACAACCCCTGTTCCAAATCTCATCCATTCCTTATGCAGTTCAATCCCATAGCGAGATTGTTGCCAATCAAAAAAGGCATCATAATATGAATCAGGAATTGTTGAATAACCAAAAACACCATGTTGTACCCGTGCTATTAAAGCATCAGTTACGGCTTTAGGTGCTTTAAAATCCATATCTGCAACCCACAGTGGCAATAATTTATCATCGCCATATTGCTCTTTTAAACTATCCCATTTAACTGAATTTGTATTTTTTCTATTCACTCTAAAATCAGCTAAAAATTTATTTTTCTTTACCATCAGTTTGACTATCCTTCCTTATTCCTTTAATTTTACCAATCCGTCCTTTAGATCCAGGAATTGACTTCACACCCAAGATATCCAAGAAGAATGTGAAAATGGGAATTCCGACAATCAAGCCCCACGTTCCAAATAATTCTTCACTGACTAACAAGATTACAAATGTAAAGAATATAGGTAGTTCTGTCCGACTTGACATAAATTTAGGATTTAATACATATGATTCTAATAAATGAACGACCATTAACATAATTAAGATGTAAACCACATCACGTACGCCACCAACCGAATAACCAACTAAACTTAATGGAATACATGAAATTAATACCCCTGCGACTGGAATTAAACTTAATAAGAAAATTAATATTCCTAAAGGCAAGAGCTGTGGCATATGCATGAAGTACAACCCAATCACAGTAATAACTGTATTAACAGTTGCGATAAAGAATTGTGCTTCAATAACGACACCAAATGATTTAACAAATTTTTCACCAAAGAAGTAAATATCCTGGAAAAACCAACCAAAATCACTTGATAAAAAGTTTTTTGAGAAATGTGTCATCTGATCTTTTTCAATCGTATAAAAGAAGCTTAAAATAAGCGATAATAAAAATGTTGCTGCCATAAAACCAATGCTCGTTATATATTGAAATACAAGCGTAAAACTACTTTTTAATTGTGGCACAATTTGAGATTTACCAATAGATTTAAGTACCCATTCCATCACAAGATTTGTATCTTTACCTGGATGACGATAAAAATTAATCACATAATGTGCCATTGAAACTGTTTGCGAAACTAAAATAGGAAAATACTTAGTAACTGCCAAATAAAGCAGCGCGATAATTGCCAGATATACTCCTATAACAATTATTCGACTATTAATTGATGAATGTCTTTGAATAACATTTATCAATCGGACTACTAAATATGTAAATATAAAAGTTAATAGAACAATGCTAATGACATCTTTCGCAAGAAAAATAACACCCATAATTACACAAAGTACAACAAATCTACGTAACTTAATATTTTCAATAAAACTTTGCCAAATTTCCAATAGACACACTCCTTTAACTATAGTCTTCATTGTACAAAATATTTACTAAAATGTCTGTAATTCTTACCTTTTTGTTCTAAAATAATTATCTCTCCGGAAAGTTGACGACTTGTCGTCTATTAAAACTTATGGTTAACTATGAAGATTGACTCTACGAAAGGAGTACTCTTGTATGGCTGAATTAATTTACAAACAACTGATTAGTAAACTTAAAAAAAGAATCGCTGCAGATGAATTTCCCGACATGAAACTCCCTGATGAACGTAGTTTGAGTGAAACTTATAAAATTAGTCGTAGTTCAGTAAAACGAGCTCTTAGCCAAATGGCTAACGACGGTATTATTTTTAAAAAACGCGGTTCCGGCACCTTCATTAATCCCTTATATTTAAAAAATAAAACCGTTTTTAATTATGAAGGCTCTAACTTAGGTGTTACAGACGGATTTGAAATGAATGGTAAAAGCCCTAAAGTTAAAGTACTAAGTTTTGAAGTTATTGCGCCCTCAGAAGATTTACAACGCAATCTTTTCTTAGACACAGATGATTTTGTCTACAAGATTGTTCGCTTACGTTTATTTGAAAAAACGCCTTTTATGATTGAAACAGGCTATATTCCAATTAAGATTGTTCCTAATTTATCTCAAACAATTGTTAAAGGATCAATTTTTAATTATTTGGAGGATATTCAGAATCAATCAGTTACTAAATCGTCGCTTTCAATCTACGCTGAACCATCAGACGAAAATGATCAAAAACTTTTAAATTTAAAACCAACTGAACCAGTTAGTATAATGGATGGTATTTTCTTCTTAGATAATGGTACCCCATTTGAATATTCAAGTATGAGATTTCATTATAAATTTTCTAAATTTAATACTTTCATGGCCGTTAAATAGGCTATTTAACGGCTTTTTATTTACTTTTTAAAATAATTGGTACGTTCCAATGAATTAAATGATTGACTTTTATTTAATGTTTGTTATTATGAACATATAGAAAGCGCTATAACTTTAGCAAATAAAACATATAGGAGTGTGTAACTATGACAGAAACTGATTTTTCATCTAAATCATATTTAGATAAAGTTGATGCTTGGTGGCGTGCAGCAAACTACCTTTCAGTTGGACAACTTTATTTAAAACAAAATCCATTATTACAAACTGAAGTCGTACCTGAAGACATCAAAGTTAACCCTATTGGTCATTGGGGAACAATCTCAGGCCAAAACTTTATTTACGCTCATTTAAACCGTGCAATTAATAAATATAACTTAAACATGTTCTATATTGAAGGACCTGGTCATGGTGGCCAAGTTATGGTTTCTAATGCTTACCTTGATGGTAGTTATACAGAAATCTACCCAACAATCACTGAAGACTTAACTGGTATGCAAAAATTGTTCAAACAATTTTCATTCCCAGGTGGTGTCGCTTCTCATGCTGCTCCTGAAACACCAGGATCAATCCATGAAGGTGGCGAATTAGGTTATTCATTATCTCATGCCGCTGGTGCTATTCTTGATAACCCTGACGTAATTGCTGCTACAGTAATTGGTGATGGTGAATCAGAAACTGGACCATTAGCAGCAAGTTGGTTCTCAAATGTCTTCATTAACCCAGTTAATGATGGTGCTGTATTACCAATCCTTGATATGAATGGTTTCAAAATCTCAAATCCTACAATTTTATCACGTAAATCTGATGCAGATTTAACAAAATACTTTGAAGGTATGGGTTGGGATCCAATTTTCGTTGAAGGAACTGATCCTGAGATCATCCATCCTGAAATGGCTAAAAAAATGGATCTTGCTATCGAAAAAATTAAAGCAATCCAAACTGAAGCTCGCAAACACCCAGCTGAAGAAGCAACAATGCCTAAATGGCCTGTTATGATTGTTCGTACACCAAAAGGCTGGACTGGTCCAGAAGTCTGGAACAACGAACCAATCGAAGGCTCATTCCGTGCTCATCAAGTTCCAATTCCTGTAGACCAACGTCACATGGAACATGTTGATGCTCTTGTTAAATGGATGAAATCATACCGTCCAGAAGAATTATTTACAAAAGACGGTCAATTAATTCCTGAACTAAAAGAAATGGCACCTAAAGGCAACCAACGTATGGCAATGAACCCTATTACTAACGGTGGTATTAATCCTCAAAAATTAGTTATGCCTGATTGGAAGAAAAATGCTGTTGATACATCAACTCCAGGTGCTGTTACAGCACAAGATATGATTATTTTCGGTGACTTCGCTCGTGATATTATTGAAGAAAACCCTAAAAACTTCCGTATCTTCGGACCAGATGAAACAAAATCAAACCGTTTGAATGCTATCTTTGAAGCTACTAACCGTCAATGGTTAGAACCAATCAAAGAAGGTAACGACGAATGGCAAAGTCCTGTAGGCCGTGTTCTTGATTCACAATTATCAGAACATCAAGCTGAAGGTTGGATGGAAGGTTATGTCTTAACTGGACGTCATGGTTTCTTCGCTAGTTATGAATCATTCTTACGTGTCGTTGATTCAATGTTGACACAACATTTCAAGTGGTTACGTAAAGCCAAAGAACAAACATGGCGTAAACAATACCCATCATTGAATGTTATTGCAACATCAACTGTATTCCAACAAGATCACAATGGTTATACTCATCAAGATCCAGGTATGCTTGGTCATTTAGCTGATAAGAAACCTGAATTTATCCGTGAATATACACCTGCTGATTCTAACAGTTTATTAGCTGTTATGAATAAGACTCTTCAAAGTGAAGAACTTATTAACTTAATCGTTTCAAGTAAACAACCACGTCCTCAATTCTACTCAGCTGATGAAGCTCAAGAACTTGTTGACAATGGTTTGAAAGTTATCGATTGGGCAAGTACTGCTAAGGGCGATGATGCTGATCTTGTTATTGCTGCTGCTGGTTCAGAACCTAACTTAGAAGCTTTAGCTGCTGTTAGTCTTTTAAACTCAGCATTCCCAGAATTGAAGATTCGTTTCATCAATATTGTAGATATCTTAAAATTACGTCATCCTAAGATTGACCCTCGTGGTTTCTCTGATGAAGAATTTGACGGTTACTTTACAACTGATAAACCAGTCGTATTCGCATTCCATGGTTTCGAAGCTATGGTTCGTGACATCTTCTATGATCGTCATAACCACAATGTTTCAATCCATGGTTACCGTGAAAATGGTGATATCACTACACCATTCGATATGCGTGTCTTGAACCAAATGGATCGTTACAACCTTGCTAAAGATGCTGTCTTACAAGCTGGCAACTTAGGCGCTGCAGGCGATAAATTTGTTAAAGAAATGGAAGCTATGGTTGCTAAACATGAATCATACATCCGTGAAAATGGTGATGATCTTCCAGAAGTTAATAACTGGAAATGGACTCCACTAAAATAGTAAAACTTTAAACGAAAAGAGAACCGCAATTGCGGTTCTCTTTTCGTTATCATTAAAAATCATTCTTTTGTGAGCTGTCCATCTCGCATAAAAAATGTTTGGTCTGTATATGCCAAGACATCTTCATCATGTGAAACCATAATAATCGTTTGTCCCGTCTTTTTAGTAATATCGGCTAGCTGGGCTGCAACTTGCTTCGCTCTTTTGCTATCTAAGCTTGCCGTTGGCTCATCAGCAAAGATGAGCTCCGGTTGCCCAAATAATGCTCTAGCGATTGCAACGCGTTGTCTTTGACCACCTGAAAGACTAGCAGGATATTGATTTCTTTGGTCCCATACACCTAAGTCACGTAACATCATTTCGGGATTACGACTTTCTTTTTTAGTTTTCATTTTATTGACTAATTCAAATTGTTCTAAAACGGTTAAAAATGGGACTAAATTAGACCCTTGTAAAATAAACCCAAATTCATTAAATCGTAACCTAGTTCGCTCTTTTTCGCTTAATTGTCCGATCTCTTGATCTTTAAAATAAATTGTTCCATCGGTTAATCCTTGTAATCCACCCATAATGGTCAGCAACGTTGTTTTTCCAGATCCTGATGGACCTGTCAAGCCAATAAACGTCCCTTTCTCAACAACTAAATCAATATTATCAAGAGCCAACTTTTTATTATCACCTTTTCCAAATGTTTTAGAAACATCAGATAATTGCATTAAACTCATTTAGACACCTCCAATTGCATCAAGTGGATCAACACGTAATATTTTAAAAATGGAGAATAGTGATCCTAGAATGATCATCAATAATAAGATAACCGAAAATCCTACGACTAAGAAGACATTATTTAAAAATGGGACGGCAGCTGGTAACGATAGCGCTGTTGCCACATCTGCAATAATACCCAATCCAATTCCTAGTAAACCTAGTAATGACGACTCCCAAATTAAGCTTTTAACCAAAGTCCCACTAGAAACTCCTTGTGCACGTAACACGCCATAAACGGCTGTTTTTTCAATGGTTAAAATATACATAAAGATACCTACGATAAACGCAATAATGACAAATAAGGCGCCAATCATTAACGTAAAGGTCTTCACTTCTGGACCATATCCCGGTATGTTGTTAATCACCTTGTCCATTGTTAATGTCGCTAATTGTTGATCTTTTTTAATTTTAGCTGAATTTTTTAAAACAACTGCATTAATTTTTTCAGTCGGATTGTCCGGGCCATAACGTAACGTTTGATAGTCAGCTAATTGTAAATAGACAACTGGTGCTGTTGTGTATTTATTACCCGTCGTTATCCCCACTACTTTATATTCTTGTTTCGCATTATTAATTTTTATTTTTTGGCCTAATTTAGTGGCATCTAATCCATTATCAACAACTACTTCGTTAACTTTCTGCGGCATTCTGCCTTGAACTAATTTAGGCTTCAAAAATTGATTAAATTGAACTCCAAAAACACTAATATTAGCTTTTGGTTCGTTTTTCCGACTAGCAACGCCCATCATTTGACCTAAATAAGCGTAGTCTGATTTTGACCCTGAAATCTTAGGAAGTGAGTCTTTTTGTATCTCGGAAGATGCCAAATTATTATTCGCATACTGACTGATAACAATGTTATCCGCATCCCAATTATCAATTGAAGACCGATTATTGTTCGCAAGCCCAAAAGCCAATCCCGTTAAAAAAAAATGAGATATGAAACTAAAAAGATGGTGAAAATAATCAGACCATACCGAAGTTTATTATATTTAATCTCTTTAACAGCTAAGTACATGTCATATTCCCCCTTATTTCTACTATATAATAACTTTGCACCAAATTAAAAGTAAACGTTTTCAGTGGAGGTTAAGAAAAAAGCATAATCCTAAAATTTAGAATCACACTCTTAAAATACTAATTTATTTGTAATCTCGCGCTGCAATAGCTTTAACACTTGTTGTTTCTTTAACAGCCTGTTTAATAATTTTTACAACATCTGAATCACTAAATGAGTTAGGGTTAACACCAGCAAATTTAATTGAGTCTCGTGCTGCCTTAATACGTGATGCTGTAATTGCTTTACCGTTACCATCTACTATGTTAGATGAACTTGTTGTATATTCATTCGAACCTGAATACGATGATGCAGCGGCTTGTTCTTCTGACGTCAACGTAGCTGACGAATTGTTTTTTATTTCTGGTATACTATACTCCGACCCATAACCACTACTTTTAGATGATGGTGTTGAACTTTTCGAACTACTTGAAGAACTGCTTGAAGAACTACTTGTTGGGTAGCCAATCGTTGCCAAATTCTTATCATTTTTTTGTTGTAAGTCTGTTGCTTTTTTCTTTAAATCTGAGTAATAATTTTTATCAATACTACTATCTTTTAAGATTTCAGTTAATTTATCGTTTGATGCTGTGTAGCTATATTCTGTATTTAAATTCATTGCTTCATTATATGTTTTTATGAATAGCGCACGTTTTTCAAGAACCGTTGTTAATTCTTTTTTCAAATTTGTTGCTCGTTTTTTAATGACTGCTGATCCATCATGATCCGCTAGCACGATGCTAATTGCATCCTTTGCTTTACTATACTGACGATCTTCAGTTTTGTTAATTACTGCCTTGTAATGTGTCACCTGTGTCTTGTAAGCTTGTGCAGTCGCATCATTTGATTTCTTTTTTAAAGCGACATCAAAATAATTTTCTGCCTCAGTATATTCTGCATCTTGAATCGCAGTTTTACCGTTCTTCATGGCTGTATTATAATTTTTATTTGCTTCTGCATGTTTCGTTAAACCGTAGCCACCAAACATACCTACTATAACAACTGCAACTAATCCCCATACCCATTTTTTCATTTTAACCACACCTCTTATCCCTATATTTATATCGCTGTTATTATATCATGGAACATCCTTCAACCGTTATTCAAAATAAGAATTTAGTCCCTGAGAGAAACTAAATTCTTATTTACTTAATTTATAATATAAGTGACAACAGCATAATAGCGCAAAGTCCAAGTACAACAGATAATCCCATTGATCTCGTACGATATGCGATTGCGAATACAACCACAGCCGCTATTAATTTTGTGACGTTATCTACGCCCACAAATTGAAAACTTGAATCAATAAAAAGGTCTTTAAAAACTAATGCTGAAAATAACGCAACGGGTACATACTTCATCCATTCATTAAACCATTCTGGGATTTCTCGAGATGAAAAAATTCGTAATGGAATAAATCGCGGTAAATATGCAACAATTGCAGATAAAATAATTAATAAAAAATGATCCATTGTTGTCATTTCCATAGTTAACTTTCCTCAGAAACTTTAGACTTTCTACTTATTGTATGTCGACTTGCTTTTGGTTTAATCGTATTTAATAATTTATTTCGTTTACCTTTTCTAACAATTTCATGTTCAATAATAAATCCAACAAAGGAAGCTAGTAAAGTTGCTACAACTAATCCCATCGTACTTTGGAACAATGACATGAAAATAATTGCTAAAATACCTGAAAGAATACTAATAATAATTGTGAGATAATTTTTAAGTTGCATGACTATCATGTAAATAAATAATGAAGTTAATGCAAATTCAACAATGCTTAAATTAATTTTTAACCCAGCACCAATTAAACTACCTGCAATATTACTCATCGTCCAAAATAATAATGAATAATGTTCAACCATCAAGGCATCTTTTGGTTTCCATTCTTTATCTGTTGCAAATTTTAAATAGTTTACTGCGTAATTTTCATCGTTTAGTGATGCCGCAAATATGTATAAAAACTTACGACTAGTTCCTCGAATGTACTGTGACAAACTAGCACCTAATAACGCATACCGTAATTCTAAGAAAAATAGCATAGTAACAATTGAAAGAATTGGCGACTGAATCGTCAACATTGATGCAATTAAAAACTGTGCACCACCTGAAAAGACAAGTATGGAAACTAATCCTGCTAATATCGTATTGAAGCCTGCTGCATGCAACAAAATACCACATGCGAGTCCAATTGGGACGTAACTCAGGCAAAGCGGCATCGCAATTTTAAGAACTGTGAGCCAGCGTTTCTCTGTTTCTTTCACGATAGTCCTCCAATAATATAAAGTTGGTTTAACGATATAAATTATAGCATACATCTGTTTCTTAATACTCATTATTTAGTAACTCTAATCAAAAAGTTATCCAATAATGATCTGTTCTGATGGAAAACGATACTTTTCATCCCGTTCTTTTTTCGAAACAAAGAATATTAACATGTATAACATCCCTACGCGTCCAACAAACATCAAAATAATAATGACCATTTTACCGATAATGCTTAATGAACTGGTAATTCCCGTTGATAATCCCGTCGTTCCAAAAGCAGAAGTTACTTCTACAATCAGCGAAATCAACGAATGATTCTCCGTAATACTTAAAATAAAGACCGCGATTAAACACATAAATATCGATAGGTTAACAACTACTACTGATTTTTGAATATCATTTTCATGAATCCTTCTATTAAAAATATTCACATTCTTATGTCCACGAATAAACGATAACAAATATAATCCTAAAATCCCAATTGTTGTTGTTCGAACACCACCACCAACTGAACTTGGACTAGCACCAATAAACATTAACATAGAAAAAATCAATAAGGTTGTCGTATTAAAATCACTAATTTGATTAATTTGTAGTCCGGCATTACGCGTTGTAATACTATAAAACATAGCTGTCATAACTCTCTCAACGAAATCCTTATGTGCAAAATAACCATTATGTTCAGATAAGAAAATTAATATTGTTCCAATAAAGAAAAATCCAATCGCAAAACTACCTGCTAATTTTGTAAATAATGAAAATCTAAATTTTTTATGTCCTGGTTTGAACCACGTAACCTTGATCCACGCTAAAATTTCAATAATAACGGGAAATCCTAAACCACCTATAAAAATTAAAATCATAATTAAAAATAAAAAGACGTAATCTTTCGAATAAGGGATAATAGATTTCCCAGTAACGTCAAATCCCGCATTTGTTAACGCAGATATTGCAATATAAAAGCCATCAAAAATTGACGCAGCTAGATGTTCAAAGCCATCACGTACATATAAATAAATTGAAAATATCACACCAAAAAAAGCTTGAATCCCTAGCATAATGCCGAAAATTGAATAAACTAAACGAACATTTCCACTTAAATGCGGTTGATTCATATCAGTTTGAATTAGCCTGCGTTGTTGCAACCCAATGCGTCGACCAGCAATTACCATAATAAACGTTGAGAGCATTGTTATACCAAAACCACCTATTTGAAAAAGCATTTCTAGTAAGATGATACCGTTATTGTTATAGACTTGCTCTAACGGAAATGTGGTTAATCCTGTAACACTAACCGTTGAGACTGCCATGAATATTGTATCAATAAATGGCACACTAGCACCAGGTTGTTTGAAGAACGGAAGGCATAATAAAATACTTGTTACTACAATCAATGCTAAATAGTAAAAGACAACAATTTGTACGGGAGAGGCCAACAAACTAGCTTTATCTAGATATTTCTGGATCCACCTATTCATTCTGACTTCCCCCTTTTAGTTTAATTTAAAAAAAGAGATTAGCGCTAAGTACGCACGCTAATCTCTAATCCTGATTATTTAATTAATTCTAATCCTGCATAACTAACAACAATTTTATGTTTTAATTCTTCAGCTGTTTCATTCTTAATAAATTCCTTATCGAATTTAATAATAGCCGAATTTTTTAGTTGTTTTTCAACGACACCAGTAAAGAACTCGTTATTTGTTTCAAAACTAACACGTGTATCAGCTGGAAATGGAATTCCTTTTTCGTTAACTTCAACATTTTTTTCATCAAAATGACTTAACATAATTTGGCCTCCTATTGTTTTAAATATTAATAGTAACAGTATACCGCTTTTTAGTTATTATTACGACCATTAGGACTAAGATTAAGAACCTCAATTTAATTAACCCATTCTAAATATATTCAATCAAAAAAATAGAGCCCGCAAAATTAATTTTGCGTAACTCTATTTAATAATCTATTTTTCTAAATCTTGTAATTTTTGATTATCATCTAATTGTGATTTACCAGCAAGTCCAACTCTTTGAAGAATTTGCATAGCAACCCATAATAGAACTAATGAAACGATAGCGAAGATTGCAAGAACAAATACGCTCATGCCAATTTGTCCACTAACCATTCCAGAAGTTAATGACTCACGGAACCCTAAGGTTGAGTATGTCATTGGTAAGAATGGATGGATGGCATTAAAAAAGCTATTCGTAACTTCCATTGGGAACGTACCACCAGCGCCACCTAATTGTAACATCAAGAGAACCATGGCCACGAATCGACCAGGATTATCAAATGCCATAGCAAGTGCCATAACAAGATACATCGATGTTAACGAGAATACTGTTGCAATTAAGTAAGTTTCAGCAATATGGTCTGCTTGTAATCCAAACATAAGCATCCCTGTAACTTCAACAAGTGCCATACCAAGGGCAACGACAGTTCCAATAGCAACTTTACTCCAGAACCAAGCTGTTGCTGATTGACCTTCAGTTGAAATTTTACGGATTGGGAATGCAAAGTTAAAGACGATTGCCCCAACGTATAATGCAAGTGAAAGAACATATGGTGCTAAAGCATGTCCATAGTTAGGAACATAACTGTAATTCTTATGTTCCAATTCTGAAGGTGCTGCAAACATATTAGCTGTCTTGTTAGTTGCTTTAATTCCATTAACTGTATCTGATCCTGTTTTAAGAGCAGTAGCTAATGTTTTTGACCCTTTTTTAAGTGATTTAGAACCATCACCTAATTTAGCTGAGTTATCATCTAATTTTTGAGTCCCTGCAGCTAATTTATCAACTCCAGCAACAAGTGTTGGTACTTGTTCATTCAAGCTTACTAAACCATTTGATAATGTACCTGAGCCAGTAGCTAATTGACTAACTCCTGATGTCAATGTTGGTACTGATCCATTCAATGTTGATAATCCAGTACTTAATTGACTCGAGCCTGATACTAAGGCACTGTTGTTTCCAATTAATGTTTTAGAACCATTATTAGCACTTAATACACCTGCAGTGTATTTTTGTACACTTGGAATTAAGCCAGGAGTTTTATCTGTACCATTTAACCCAGCCATAATTTGACCTAATCCAGCATTTAGTAAGTCTGTTGCTTGGATAGCACCATAAGGACTTTCCTTTGTGCCAGAACCTGTCTGCGTTAAACCAGTTTTAACAGTATTTAATCCAGCCATTAGTTTATCAATGGCTTTCTTAGCACCTGCTGTTACTTGTGGTTCTTGAGCAGATAACTCGGCAACACCCGCCTTTAATGCTTGTAATTTAGGTAGTAATTCTTGAATAGCTGCTAATTCTTTTTGAATCGATTTTAATTTGTCACCGTTATCAGTCAACGGTGTTGTCATATCAGATAAATCTGTTTTAATTTTTGTTGTATTATTACCTGATGCTGCTAAACTTGTGCCAGCAGTTTGAAGATTACTTCCTAATCCATTAACAGAAGCAGCAATACTTTTTGCTAACGTTGGATTAGATTTCTCTAAAGCTGCAAAATCAGGTGATTTTACAAAGGTAACTAAAGCACCCATATTACTTTGCGCATCCTTAAGTTGTGCAGCAACACTGGATGCGTTAGTTGTACTATAAAGACTATTATTTAATTCACTCAATTGTGAACCAGCATCTGTTGCTTTAGCGGCAACAAGTTTAGTATTAGCTCCAATTTGAGTTAAATCGGCTGTTAATTTTTTAGCATCAATATTAGGCGCATTTGTGCCATTTAATTCAGAATTCAACTTAGAAATTCCTGAATCTAATGCTGTAAATCCAGCCATTAATTTTGCCATTTCAGCTTGTGAATCTGGACTATTTAATTGTGTATCTAAAGTTGCAGCAGACTCCTTCAAGCTTTTAGTTAACGATTGGTTACCCGCTTGAACTGTTGTAATACCACCTCTTAAGGTAATTATTCCATCATTTAATGCTTGAGAATTTGAACTTAATTGACTCAAACCACTATTTAATTCAGTAACTCCATTAGTATAACCTTTTACACCACTTGCTAATGTTGTTGAGCCAGTATCTAGTTTCGATACACCTGAAGCTAATGTACCTGTACTATTATTAAGTTTTGATAATCCAGCACTTAAAGAACCAGCGCCTGTTGCTAATTTTTGAACACCATTTTTTAATGGAACAACACTAGTTGAAAGTGTTTGAACACCATTATTAACAGTTCCTACACCAGTAATGTAGCTATTTAAGCCATCATTCAATGTTACTGTACCATCAGACAATGTTTTAGAACCACTTGCAGCTGTCTTAAAGCCTTTACCGATTGTTTTAACTTGGCCGAAAATAGCTGTTGCATATGCTTTCGTGACTGATTCACGAATTTGGCTATTTAATTGTTTTGCTGCTGTTTCACTGATAACTTCACCAATGTAGTTACGAGATGCATTAGTATCGTACGTGATTTTCATCTTTTTAGGATTTGTATCCATTAAAGTTGCAGCATTTGAAGAGAAGTTTTTAGGCAACGTAATTGTTGTATAGTACTTGTTGTCTTTCATTCCTTGTTTTGCTTGTTTTGCAGAAACGAATGTCCACTTCAATTGGTCATTATTCTTCAACTCTTTTACAAGTTGATCACCAACATCCAATGTCGTTCCATTATATTTAACAGATTCATCGTTATTAACGACTGCTACTGGTAAATCACTTGTTTTGCCATATGGATCCCAAACTGATTTCAAGAAGAAAGCAGCATACAGAATCGGAATAAGCATCATAACAATTGTTGAAACTAGAAGTATTCTATTCTTTCCAACAAATTTAAATTCATTCTTAATCATTTTCATTAAAATTGGTGCCCCCTAAATTAATTATTTCTACTATAAAATTTTATCGATACGTTATAATATACATCAAATGTCCACGAACAACAAATTTTTATTTTCTTTTTAATGTTTTTTTAATCTTACACGACTAAATTGCCCATATAGACAAAAAAATCACCCTAGAAATCAGAGATGATTTTATTGATTTAAAATAAATTTCCAAAGAAGTTAGTAATTGCACGCCACATAATAACAAAAATGTTAGCTTTTTCAATGGCATCTTTATTCGTTCCTGTAACAGAAAGTGATTTTTTGCCATCAACATAAGATAACGCATTATCTTTACCAGTTAATTTAAGCGTTCCAATATCACTATTAGCCTTAATTGGGGCTTCTAATCCTGTTTTCTTAACTAAATCAGTATTTTCTGATACTTTAGCTGAAATAATCGACTTAACTGTTTCGCCTTTTTTCAACCAAACTTTTTGATTAGATTTAAGCATAACTTTAGTTGTTAATTCTTTACCATGAAATACAGGTAAACTATCGGCGTTTTTAAATATTGTACCAGCCTTGATTGTTTCCACGTTGAACATGTCAAATACATATGACATTATTTTTTGTGTATCTGTAAAACGACTTACATCCGTTTCACTCTTGTGTGATGATCCTAAAACGACCGTAATAATTCGATGACCATCTTTTTTTACAGTTCCTGTAAAACATTCACCAGCTTTGTCAGAAGTACCTGTCTTCAATCCATCAACAGGTAATTCTGTATATGCCTTAGCTAAACCAGGTAACATCCAGTTCCAGTTTTCCATTAGTGTTTGGTCAGATGTTCCTTTATCGAAATATTTACGTTTGATACTTGTTGTTTTTAATACTTCTGGGTACTTTTTAAGTAAGTTTTTAGCAACAATTCCCATATCTTTGGCAGTTAATTCATTTTCATCTGATGCGGCTGAACCGGGGTATCGATCAGCTTTACTGATATCGCTATTAGTTAAACCAGAAACGTTATCAATCTTAGCATCTGTAATTCCCCATGACTTAACCTTTGCACGCATTAATGTTACGAAATCTTTTTGCGATCCCGATACTTCATGAGCAAGTGCCATAATAGCCCCATTTGCTGAGTAAATTAAACTAGCATCATACAGTTGTTTAACTGTGTATGATTTCGTTTTACTCAACGGAACGTTTGATAATGATGTATCCTGGCTAATTTTATAAGAATCGTTATCAATCTTAACTTTTTGATCCCAAGTTAATTTACCACTTTTAATTTGATCTAAAATAACATCAATCGAAATTAATTTTGTCATTGATGCAATTGGTAAAACAGCATCAGCATTTTTTTCATAGATTACTTGTCCAGTATCTGCATCAATTGCTAAAGCAGCTTTAGCTGTTAAATTAATAGCGCTTGAACTGGTTGTTGCAGCTGATACAGATTTAACCTCATCTTGAAGTCCCATTGCTGAAACCCCAGTAAATAGTGCTGCCCCTGAAATAAGCCCAATTACGAATTTCTTTGTACGTTTTAAAAATATCATTTTCTCTTTACCCTCTTAACTTCTCTTATTCATTTAAGAATACCCAATAATAGCTATTCTTGCAACTGTTCTTCTTGCTTTCTAGTTAATTTTATATTCTTACCCAATGGTAAATGAATAACAAAACTAGTTAGCTCTTCATTTGAGACAACATATATGTACCCACCGTGGAGCGTGACAATACTTTGAGCAATGGCAAGCCCTAATCCAGTTCCGCCCGTTTTTTGTGAACGAGATTCTTCCACTCGGTAAAACCGATCAAATAATTGATTAAGTGATTGTTCAGGTATTTTAGGGCCATCATTAGTTACTTTTACGATAACTTCCTGACCAATTTTTTCTGCTTCTAAATAAATATGTTTACCGCCTGCCCCATATTTTAAGGCATTTGATATTAAATTATTAAAAACACGGCCTAATTTTTCAGTATCAGCTTCCATCATTAACGGGTTAGGGTTCGTATTGCTACTAATTGTCATTTCTTTATTTTTAGCTTCAAGTTCAAAACTAGCTGCCAATTGTTCTAACATTTGATTCATATCAAAATTAATCGCATTAATTGGCGTCGACGTCTGTCGCACTTTTGTGTATTCAAATAAATCTTCTACTAAAACCTTCATCTGCTTTGATTTCACAAATGCTGTATGTGTGTAAGATAGTAAATCTTCTTGCGAATTATATTGATTATCTTCTATTAAACCTAAGTAACCGATAATTGATGTCAATGGTGTTCGAATATCGTGACTAACATTGGTAATCAGCTCATCCTTTGAATTCTCAATTCGACGTTCTTCTTCCATTGATTCAATCGTACTTTGAACCAAAGCATTAATACTTGAAACGACCCGCGCCATATCACCTTGTAGTTTAAAAGGAATTTGATGATCGTAATGACCGTCCGCAATATAATGCAATTCTGAAATAACATGACGTAACTGCATTTGATGATAACGTCGAATTAGTCGCCAATAGAGCACGACAACGTCCACAATAAGCATGAACGCAACAAAAACATTCCCCCAACTCCAGACATTGAAATCATTCGGCCCAAAAGTTAATGCCGTCTTAATTTGAAAAATACCATTCTCAAGTCCTGGGTTTGAAGCAATCGTCTGATTTAATAGAATAAAAATTGATAAATTCAGTAAAATTAATAGAATAATCGTGATGAATCCTTCCGCGATTAATTCACTTTTTTCTCTACCAGTTAATTTCAAAAATAACCCCTCACTAATGCATTTCTATCTTGTATCCAACGCCCCAGACGGTTTTGATAATATCATCACCGTTTGTTGCTGCTTCAATTTTATCACGTAAATGGCTCACATGGACCATTACTGTTTTGGCAGAAATAATTGATTCTTGTTGCCAAACTTGTTCAAAAATATCATCCGCAGAGTACACATGATTTGGATGTGAGGCTAATAAATATAAAATACCGAATTCTAAAGCAGTTAATTGAATATCACTACCTTCAACTGTTTGAACTTCATGAGAATCTTTTTTAATAATTAGCGGTCCTATTTCAAGTGCAACATCAGGTGCCGGATTCGAGTTTTGGCTACGACGGAGTAATGATTTAACACGTGCCATAATTTCTAATGGGTTAAATGGCTTAACAACATAATCATCAGCACCTGTAATCAGTCCACGAATTTTGTCCATATCTTCTGTTTTAGCAGAAACCATTAATATTGGAATTTCTGAAGTTTTACGAACCTCTTTAATGACATCCATTCCGTTCATTTTAGGCATCATAACGTCGAGAATCATTACACCGATTTCTGGCATTTCTTCTAATTTTTCAATCGCTTCAAGTCCATTTTGAGCAGTAATTGCTTCGTAACCTTCATTTTTTAAATAAATAGAGATTAAATCAACGATTTCTTTTTCATCATCTACAACTAAAATTTTCATTGGATATCTCCTGACTTTTCTTTACTTATAGTATATTGTATCAAATATCACACACGATAACTTTAAAGAATTGGTTAAATCTACTTAATCTAAGTAGTACAAAAAAAGCTTTCGTAAAAAACGAAAGCTTTCCATTTTTTATTATCCACGTTCTAATAAGTAGTTAAATAAACCGCCCATTGTTTTATCTGATAACTCAATCTCTTTACCAGATTCCGTTACTTTAGTAATTTTATAATAATCTTCAAACTCAGGTACTTCCAATTGCATCATCGCAACAAAAGCTGCTGCCGTTTTATAAGTTGCTTGTAGCTGTTCCCCATGAACGTAATCAATAATTAACATATTCGTAACCCCCTATAATATTTATACTCGTAGTGTAGTCTATAAATTTAAATACTTCCACAATTGATACTTATTTTTAAGTAAATTAATATTTCTAACTAATGTCGTATTCCTTTTACTGTATACAATGATTTTGCATCAAATCATGATTAATCATTAGAGTCTTATTTATAATTTAAAACTCTCCATTAAAAAAGACGTAACTTCTTTCATCTGAAAGAAATCACGCCTTTTTAATTATTATTTAACTGAGTAATTAGGTGCTTCTTTGGTAATTTGAACATCATGTGGATGTGATTCAATTAAACCAGCACCTGAAATTTGAACAAATTGTGCGTCATCTTGTAATGCCTTCAATGTTCCAGCACCAACGTAACCCATACCTGAATGTAAGCCTCCAACCATTTGGAAAACAATATCAGCTAAACTACCCTTGTATGATACACGACCTTCAATACCTTCTGGCACTAACTTATTAGCTTCATTTACGCCACTTTGGAAGTAACGATCAGAAGAACCATTTGATTGTTCCATAGCTGCTAAACTTCCCATACCTCGGTAAACTTTGAAACGACGACCTTCATAAATTTCAAATTCACCAGGAGCTTCATCAGTTCCAGCTAACATACTACCTAACATCACAGCGTTACCACCGGCAGCAAGGGCTTTAACGATATCACCAGAGTATTTAATACCCCCATCAGCGATGATTGTTTTACCATATTCACGAGCTACTTCAGCAGCGTCATAAATAGCTGTTAATTGCGGAACACCAACACCAGCAACAATCCGTGTTGTACAGATTGATCCAGGTCCTATTCCAACTTTAACAACATCAACGCCAGCATCATAAAGGGCACGAGTTGCTTCGCCAGTTGCGACATTACCTGCGATTAAAGTTGCTTCTGGGAATTGTGCTCTGATTTCAGTAATTTTACGGATAACACCGGCTGAATGACCATGAGCAGTATCGATAACTAAAGCATCAACACCAGCATCTAGTAAAGCTGTAGCACGTTCAAATGTATCACTTGTAACACCAACAGCGGCAGCAGCAAGTAAGCGGCCATGTTCATCTTTAGCTGCGTTAGGAAATTCAACAACTTTTTCGATATCTTTAATTGTTATTAAACCAGTTAAACGACCATTTTTATCAATGATTGGTAATTTTTCAATTTTATTTTTTTGGAGTATTTTTTCAGCTTCTTTAAGCGAAGTACCTTCCGCAGCTGTTACTAATCCTTCTTTAGTCATAACACTATCAATTAGGACTGACATATCAGAAACAAAACGTAGATCACGATTCGTAATGATACCAATCAATAAGCGATTTTCTAATGTTTCAACGATTGGAACACCACTAATACGGTAACGTTTCATCAATTGTTCAGCATCTGCAACAGAATGTTGCGGTGTTAAATAGAAAGGATCAATAATAACGCCACTTTCAGAACGTTTTACTTTTCTGACTTCTTCAGCTTGTTGTTCGATACTCATATTTTTATGAATAACACCTAAGCCACCTTGGCGAGCCATAGCAATCGCCATTTTAGAATCTGTAACAGTATCCATGCTAGCACTTAAAATTGGGACATTTAATTTGATATTCTTAGCTAATTGTACACTGATATCAACCTCGTTCGGTAATACATGACTTTCTGCAGGTATTAACAACACGTCATCAAAAGTAAATCCTTTTTTAACGAACTTCGTTTCCCAATTTGACATTTTAAAACCAGCTTTCTACTTTTATTTTGTTTACTAACATACCAGATAAACTCAACATTGGTCAAGGTTATCGTCCGATTCTTATTAACCTATAATCGTTTTTAACTGTAACAAAAAAGAGTTCAAAAATTTTACCTGAACTCTTTTCAAGATATCAATCAATTTAAAACATTGTTCGGTTGATATTATAGCGACGTTTAACGTAAATTCTAACTGCAAATGCGATTAATGCAATTACAAGATAAACAGGGGCTGGCAACAATGCATTAAGTGGTCCTGGAATCAATGCCACTAACATGTAGGCAAGAATCCATACTGCAAGAAAGGCTACAAATACTAGTAATGTAACCCAGAAAGCTGGTTTGTCTTCTTTTTTGACGTTTGGGCCATATTTTTTGTAGAAGAGCGCTGCTCCAATACCACCCAAAATTGATGTGATTAGTAGTGTTAATAATCCACCAGCACCAGAAGCTTCTGCTTGCGTACTTGTTTTACTCATTAATCCCATAACACCGTACATACCAGCAAAAATTAATAACATCATCAACCCATTATCTAAAGCTGTTAACCAAAAACTACTTGTTGGTTCTGCAGCTTTTTTCTGTGGGCCCATAATGATATCAGTTGCTTTTGTACTAACAGGACCATATAGTTTAGTTGCTGTTACACCTTTATGCTGTTCGGTGCGAAGTTCTGCAACAATTTCACCAATGACCGTATTTCGTTTTTCATCATTAATTTTTGAATCTTTCAAAATACTATTTAAACGGTAAACATAATCTTCATTACGCTTCGTTAATCCCGCAAAGGGTCCTTTATCCTGTAACTTCGTTTCTTTTTCTAAATGTTCTTTTTGTTTTGCTGCAGCTGTCGCATTTCTCTCTTCAACTGATGTTTCTTCGACTTTGTTTTCTTCTGACATGACTAACAACCCCTACTGACTTATTTTATTTAGACGTTAAATCTGAACTCAATAATATCGCCATCTTGTACGACATATTCTTTACCTTCGGAACGTAAACGACCAGCTTCACGAACTGCTGCGACGCTTCCATTTTTATCTAAATCAGCAAATGACATTGTTTCAGCACGGATAAATCCACGTTCAAAATCTGAATGGATAATTCCGGCAACTTGAGGTGCTTTCATCCCTTGTTTAAAGGTCCATGCTCGTGTTTCGGCACCACCAGCAGTAAAGAAAGTTGCTAAACCTAGTAATTTATAAGATGCCCTGATTAAGCGATCAAGTCCTGATTCTTCAACACCAGCAGCTTCAAGGAAATCAAGTTTATCTTCATCATCTAGTTCAGCAATTTCTTCTTCTGTTTTAGCAGAAACGGCTAAACATTCTGAACCTTCTTCTTTTGCAAAGGCTTCAATTAATTTTACATACTTATTAGCATCTGGGTCAGCCATGTCATCTTCAGCAATATTAGCGACATAAAGAACTGGTTTGTTCGTTAATAAAAACATACCTTTAACATATTTTTCTTCTTCTTCATCAAATTCAATTGAGCGAACGGCATGTCCAGCTTCAAGAACTGGTTTGATTTTTTGTAAAATACTGAATTCAGCCAACGCATCTTTATCTTTTGTTCTAGCCACTTTTTCAACTTTAGCATAACGTTTTGTCACACTATCTAAATCTGCAAAAACAAGTTCTAAGTTGATTGTTTCAATATCGTCCATTGGATCCACTTTATCAGAAACATGTGTGATATTATCATCGTCAAATGCACGAACAACGTGCACAATAGCATCAACTTGACGAATATTTTCTAAAAATTTATTACCAAGTCCTTCACCTTTACTTGCGCCTTTAACAATACCGGCAATATCCGTAAATTCAAAAGTTGTATGAATAATTTTTTTAGCAGGGACTACTTCATCGATACGTGCTAATCGTTTATCTGGAACTTCAACCATCCCAACGTTTGGATCGATTGTCGCAAATGGGTAATTAGCCATTTCCGCGCCTGCTTTTGTAATTGCGTTAAATAAAGTTGATTTACCTACGTTTGGTAATCCTACGATTCCTGCCGTTAATGCCATAATTAGACGTCACTCTTTTCATTTATTTTGTATTATCTTCTGTTGTTGCTTTTTCTAACATTTTTTTCATCTTTTTTTCAAATTCTCGTCTAGGTAATAGAATAAGGTGCCCGCATCCTAAACACTTAATGCGAATATCCATTCCCATTCGCACGATTTCCCAGCGGTTAGTCCCACAAGGATGTGGTTTTTTCATTTCAACAATATCATGTAAGTCATACATACTGACTAACCTCCTAGTCTAGTGAAATATCAAGTAAGTCCAAAATACGGTTCAAATCATCCGTTGATAAGTAGTCAATTTCTATCTTACCTTTATGATTTTTTTTGCTCTGTTGGATAGAAACTTGTGTTCCAAATTTTTCTTTTAACAAGTTCTCACTTTGTTGAACATAAATTGATTTTTCAACTTCGTTCACTTTTTTAGTATTCTTTTTAATTTCGCCGTTCATTTGGGCAATTACTTTTTCCAACTCACGAACAGTTAGATTTTCTTTAACTGTTCTTTTAGCTAATGCCCCAATTTTTTGTTTATCTTTAAGTGACAGCAATGTTCTTGCTTGACCCATCGATAACTGATCAACTTGGAGTAATTCTTTAACTGAGTTGGGCAATCCTAATAAACGCAAATAATTAGCAATATAAGGACGACTTTTGCCTAATCGCTCTGAAACTTGTGACTGCGTTAAGTTTAATTTTTCCATCAACATGTTATAAGCTTCTGCCTCTTCTAAAGGAGACAATTCTTCACGTTGTAAATTTTCCAAAATAGCAACTTCCATCATTGCTTCTTCTGTCATCGTTCTAATAATTGCAGGGACATCTGTTAGTCCTGCTAATTTAGACGCACGGAAACGACGTTCTCCTGCAATGATTTCATAACCCTTAATGACTGATTCTCTTACAATAATTGGTTGGAAGACACCTGATTTTTTGATAGACGCAGCTAATTCTTTTAGGGCATCTTCATCAAATGTTTTACGAGGTTGGTAAGGATTAGGGCGAATTTCAGCTAAGTTTAAACGAACAACAGATTCTTTTGTATCATCATATTGATCAAGTTCATCCTGAAATAACGCGTTAATCCCTTTTCCAAGACCTTTTTTATTATTTACCATGCGCTTTTAACACTTCCTTTGCCAATTCCATATAGACTTGAGCACCCTTCGACTTAGGATCGTAATCAATAATTGCCATCCCATGGCTAGGTGCTTCAGACAAGCGGACATTTCGCGGAATAATTGTCTTGTAGACTTTTTCTGCAAAATATTTTTGCACCTCAGACACAACTTCTGCGCCTAAATTTGTACGTGCATCATACATTGTCATTAAAACGCCTTCAATGGCTAAATCTGGATTAAAATGCTTTTGAACTAAACGAATTGTGTTAAGCAATTGGCTTAAACCTTCCAAAGCATAGTATTCACTTTGAACAGGAATTAAAATTGATTTACTAGCTGTAAAGGCATTAATTGTAATCAATCCAAGTGATGGCGGGCAATCTATTAAAATATAATCATACTGATCTTCAATTGTTTTAACGGCATCCAATAATCTTGTTTCACGAGCCATTTGCGGTGTTAATTCAATCTCAGCACCAGCCAATTGAATGGTTGCCGGAACGATATCTAATCCTTTATGACTAGTAGCTAGAATTGTCTCCTTAATTGGAAATTCATTAACTAAAACATCATAAATATCTTTTTTTATTGTTGATTTTTCAATACCAACACCACTTGTTGAATTTCCTTGAGCATCCGTATCTATTAATAAAACACGCTTGCCTAGCTCGGCTAAACAAGCGCCTAAATTCACACTCGTTGTTGTTTTACCAACGCCACCTTTTTGGTTTGCTAATGAAATAACAATTCCCATGTTTGATTAACCCTCCTTTTTTGATTCAATCACATCAATAATAACGCGATACCCTGAATCAGTTTTTTCTTGTTTTGATTTAATCGTTACACCGTTATTTTCTATAACTTGAACCGCTTGTTTTAGGGTATTAATCACTAATCTTTTATCAGGATTACCTTTTTTCGTGTTTTTCTTTTCAGACACTTTTGATTCTGGTTTAATTTTATTAGCTGAAATTAACTTTTCGGTTTCTTTCACTGTTAATTTCTCTTTTAAAATACGTTTTAATAATTTTTTTTGATTGCTAGCTGATAAACTAACCATTGCTCTTCCGTGACGTTCGGATATCTGTTGCGCCATAATGGACGTTTGTACGTCATGTTCTAATTTTAATAAACGCAATTTATTAGCAACAAATGCTTGGCTTTTACCCATATCTTCAGCTAATTTTGACTGTGATAAGTGGTTTAAACTCATTAGTTTACTGTAGGCCTCTGCTTCTTCAATTGCTGTTAGTTCCTCACGTTGTAAATTTTCAATTAGTGCCATCGAAGCCGCTTGGTCGTCGTCCATTTTCTGAACAATTGCCGGAATTTTTTTCCATCCTAATGAAGATGCTGCCCGAAAACGACGTTCCCCAGCAATAATCTCATATTTTCCAGTCTCATACTCTCGCAAAATAATAGGCTGCAATAACCCGTGTTCTTTAAGGGTTTGTGCTAATTCATCAATTTTTTGATCATCAAAGACACGACGAGGTTGGAAGCGATTGGGTACAATAGTCGTAACAGAAATGTCACTAACCTTCGTTTGATTCGTTTCATCTTCTTGTTCTTGTTGATTTTTACGATTTCCTAAAAATGAAAATGCCATTTTCCGACGACCTCCTGACTATATCTTATTTACAAGTGGGGTACGTCCAGGTACACCCGCTTTTCTAGGGTATTTTTTAGGACTTAATTTGACTTTATCAACGACTAATAGATGACGTTCGTCATCTGAAATTGGTAAAGTAAATTCATGATTAGCCACAACTTGACCACCTAAAAGCTTGATAGCATATTCGGCATCGACTAATTCTTCGTCCATTTTTTGAGCTTTGAGAGCGATAAATTGACCATTTAATTTAACTAAAGGTAAGCACAATTCAGATAGTACGCTCAATCTTGCAACAGCACGAGCTGTCACGATATCATATTGTTCTCTATATAAACTTTTTTTACCTGCAAATTCTTCAGCACGATTATGAAAAAAAGCAACCCCTGTAATATCTAATTTGTCCGCCAATTCATTTAAAAAGTTGATACGTTTATTCAACGAATCAACAATAGTCACCGTTAATTGCGGAAAAGCAATCTTCAGTGGAATTGAAGGGAAGCCGGCACCTGCGCCGACGTCACAAATAGATAAGGGCTCGCTTTGTATTTCTTTTGAATAAAAAGCAGGCGTTAAAGAATCATAAAAATGTTTCAAATAAACGTCTGATTTTTCTGTAATAGCAGTCAGATTAAGGTTTTCATTTGTCATTACTAAAAATTCATAGTA